>JAGBHI010000020.1 GCA_017935575.1 Bacteroidales bacterium
TAAAAAAGAAGCTGTGTCTTTTTTATTTGTATTTTGACACAGCCCCTATTTGCAAAAACAAATACCTTGTATGCATGCTGTGTCCCTACATTAAAGCATTGATAATCAGATAAGTTTATGTGCGTAATTTTGCAACTATGCAAGTAGGGACAGAGCATGCTCTGTCCGCAGTTGTTGGTTTCTAGTTGTACGGTGCTACGCACCTTAGTTTTTAGAATAACAATAAAAACTCAATAATAAGCCAAAGGTTGTAACGTAATAGTACGCGTTACAACCTTTTGTTTGTATTATCCCTGATTTTGGTTGACTGTTTATTTTGGACACCACTCCGTCGCATAGGAGTTATGCTCCCCCATACTGCGGTCGGATTAACATTCAGTTAATCCTATTTGCAAAAACAAATACCTTGTATGCATGCTGTGTCCCTACATTAAGACGTTGATAATCAGATAAGTTTAGGTGCGTAATTTTGCAACTATGCAAGTAGGAACAGAGCATGCTCTGTCCGCAGTTGTTGGTTTCTAGTTGTACGGTGCTACGCACCTTAGTTGTTAGAAAAACAATAAAAACACAATAATTTGCCAAAGGTTGTAATGCGTAGTATTTGCGCGTTACAACTTTTTTACTATTTGTTATTAGACCAATTAGACTAATAATACTAATAACTGATATCTAACAACTAAAAACTAATTCTTTTGCATTTCCTTGGTTCTCAATAATTGTTCCGTTGTCGTAAACCAAAGTGCCATTAACAAAAGTTTTTTCAATAGAGCAGGGGAATGTATGTCCCATAAAAGGAGACCAACCGCATTTTGATAATATGTTACTGCTATCAACGGTATAAGGCTTATTGGGGTTTACCAAAACAAGGTCGGCATAATAGCCCTCTTTAATATATCCTCTCTCTTTAATACCATATAGCAGTGCAGGAGCGTGAGCACTCTTCTCAACAATGGTCTCAACTTTGAAAATACCAGCCTTTGCCATTTCAAACAGAGCCAATAGTGTAAATTGAATTAGAGGCCCGCCAGATGCCGCTTTAAGGCAGTTGCCCTCTTTCTCTGATGGTAGGTGAGGGGCGTGGTCAGTAGCAACAATATCAATAAGGTTTCTGTTAAAACCATCTCTTAAGGCATCTCTGTCTGCCTGGCTCTTAATTGAAGGGTTCCATTTAATAAGGTTGCCATATTTTTCGTAATCTCTGTCATCAAAATATAGGTGGTGGGTGCACACCTCTGATGTTATACGTTTTTCGGTTAAAGGTTTATCCTCTAATAGGGTAAGTTCCTTCGCTGTTGAAATATGTAAAACATGTAATCTTGCATTGTAGCGAGTGGCAAGTTCAACAGCCTTTGCAGTTGAGGTGTAGCAAGCCTCAGCATCTCTTATAAGAGGGTGAAACTTAACAGGTAAATCTTCGCCATATTTGCCAATGTAAAACTCTCGGTTACGTTTAATAACCTCTTCTGCTTCGGAGTGTATGGCAATAATGGCATCAACTTCCGAGAAAATTCTGTTAAGAGTTGAATTTTCGTTTACCAACATATTACCTGTTGATGAACCTAAAAATAGTTTAACACCGCATATACGGCTAAAATCGGCTTTTAATAGCTCATTAATGTTGTTGTTTGTAGCTCCAATATAAAACGAGTAGTTTGCAAGTGATGTTTCAGCTGCTCTGTCAAACTTCCAATTAATATCGTTTATGGTTGTTGTTTGAGGATTGGTGTTTGGCATATCCATAAAAGATGTAATACCACCAGCAACAGCAGCACGCGATTCCGATGCAATATCAGCCTTATGAGTCAAACCAGGCTCTCTGAAATGTACTTGGTCGTCAATAGCTCCGGGAATAAGCCAAAGTCCTTCGGCTTCAATAACTTCAGTAGCAGAATCAATTAACTCTTGAGGACAATTGCCATAAGCAACTCTCTCAATTCTATCCCCATTTATAAGCAGAGAGCCTTTTTGGCTCTCTCCACTATTTATTATTGTAGCGTCTTTTATTAAAATCATCTCTTTTCAGTTATCAGCTATCAGTTTTTAGCTAACTAAAAACTAACAACTTTTATTTAAAAATGCTATTAAGTTTAAGTTTTATTACGCCAAAAAATGCCTCGCCAAAAATACCGCTATTCATTTTGCTTGTTCCAAGAGTGCGGTTAATAAAGATTATAGGCACCTCTTTAATTCTGAAACCTTTCTTGAAAGCCTTAAATTTCATCTCAATTTGGAAAGCGTAACCTTTAAACTCTATTTTATCCAAATTTATAGTCTCCAATACTTGACGGCGGTAGCACATAAAACCTGCTGTGGCATCGGCAACCTTCATACCGGTAATAACCCTTACATACTTTGATGCGTAATACGACATTATAACTCGTCCCATAGGCCAATTAACTACGTTAACGCCCGAAACGTAACGCGAGCCAATTGCAACATCTGCCTCGTTTTTACAAGTTTCGTAAAGTTTAAGAAGGTCTTGAGGGTTGTGTGAGAAATCGGCATCCATCTCAAAAATATAATCATACCCTTGTTTTAATGCCCATTTAAAACCTGTAATATAGGCAGTTCCCAAACCAAGTTTACCCTCTCGGCTTATAAGTGAAATACGATTATTGTATTTTTGTTGCATCTCTCTTACAGCATTGGCTGTTCCGTCGGGCGATGCATCGTCAACAATAAGAATATCAAAACGTTGAGGTAGAGATATTACCGCTGTTATAATGTTTGATATATTTTCAATTTCGTTGTAAGTTGGTATTATTACAACCGAGTCTGACTTCAAATTTTCCATCAATAATTTTATTAATTATCCACAAAGTTATTATTTAACCCTTTTATAACAAAATAAAATATTAAAAATATTACCAATTAACATCTAAAAAGCTTTATTTATCTTGCTTTTTAATATCTATGTCGCAAATGCTCAACCAATTGTTGATAACTTCCTGTATTGAAAATTTTTATAACACAAAAAAAATGAGTACCTTTGCACTCTCTTTTTACGAAGAGTATATAAAATTATAAGAATATTGCCCGCAAAAGTGTTTTGTACGGGGCAAATTAGTGTTAACCTATACATTGAATTAATGAAGAAACAAACATCACCTGATTATATATTTGAGGCGAGTTGGGAGGTATGTAATTTGGTTGGCGGTATCTACACCGTATTATCAACAAAAGCAAGAACCCTCCAAGAAAAAAACAAAGATAAAGTAATATTTTTTGGTCCCGATTTAGAGGGCGGTAACATAGCATTCAAAGAGAGTGCAACACTATTAAAGGGTTGGCGTAAAGTCGCAGCCGAGTCAGGAATAAAAGTAAAAGTAGGACGTTGGCAAATACCCGGAAATCCCATAGCAATTTTAGTTGATTTTAAAGATACATTTGCAGAGCGCGATGCAATTTATGGCGCAATGTGGAACGATTTTGGTATTGATTCACTACCTGCATACGGCGATTACGATGAGTCATGTATGTTTGCCGTTTCAGTTGCTCGTGCAATGGAGAGCTATTATAAATTTATTGAGGGAGAAAACTTCAATGTTGTTGCTCACTTTGATGAGTGGACAACAGGAATGGGACTTCTTTACATAAAGAAAAACTTACCAAAAGTTGCAACAGTATTTACTACTCACGCAACATCAGTAGGTCGTTCAATAGCATCAAACGGAAAACCTCTTTACGATTATCTTCCCGGTTACTTTGGCGACCAAATGGCTGCAGAGCTTAATATGGTCTCAAAACACTCGGTCGAGAAAAACGCAGCTCTTAATGCTGATGCTTTCACAACAGTAAGCTCAATTACAGCAAAAGAGAGTACTCAACTAATAGGTCGCAAACCAGATGTAACTCCCAACGGATTTGAAGAGGAGATGGTTCCTGCTCCTGAAAAATATGCCAAAGTACGTGCGGCAGCTCGCAAGAGCCTATTGCAAGTTGCATCAGCATTATCAGGCAAGAAACCTGCAGATGATGCTCTATTGGTAACAACATCAGGACGTAACGAATTCCGTAACAAAGGAATTGACCTTTACCTTGATTCTTTAAAGAAATTATCAGACTCTTATAATGGAGAGCGTCAAATAATAGCATTTATATTGGTTCCTGCATGGGCTGGCGATGCTCGTGAGGACGTTGTTGCTCGTATGAAGAAACTTCCTGCCGATGCAACTCAATTAGATGCTCCTTTTGTAACACACGCTCTATACAACTATAACGAGGACAATATCATAAACAAAATACGCTCATTGTCATTCAATGCTTCGGCAGACGATAAGATACAAGTAATATATGTTCCCTCATATTTAAAAGGCGACGACGGTATCTTAAACAAGAGCTATTATCAAGTATTGCCGGGCTTTGACCTTACAATATTCCCTTCATACTACGAGCCATGGGGTTACACACCACTTGAGAGCGTTGCATTCGGAATACCAACCGTAACAACATCTCTTTCAGGTTTTGGAATGTGGGTGCAAGAGAAGGTTAGCAAAGTGGCAAAACGTAGTGGTGTATATGTAATTCCTCGCACCGATTCAAATTACGACGAACTTTCAACAAAAATATCAGAGACAATTGCTTCGGTAGCAGCAATGACTCAAAAAGATTACGAAGCATTAAGTGCAGCGGCAACAGCAACATCAAAAAAAGCGTTGTGGAGCAACTTTATTGCTGAGTATGAGAAAGTTTATGTTAAGGCATTAGCGCAAAACAAGAAAAACAATAAGTAAGAAACAATTTCAAATTTTTATACAGAAATGAAAGTAAAAGTAAGTGAAACTAATATGCCCAAATGGGGTAACGTTACAGTAAAATTTGACGTTCCCGAGAAACTTGAGGCATTACAAGAGATGTCTAAAAATATTTTTTGGACTTGGACTTCAGAAGCAACAAATCTTTTTAAAGATATAGATGCAGATTTGTGGCGTGCAACAACAGGAAACCCTGTATTGATGTTGCAAAAACTATCTTATGAGCGTCTTGAGGAGATTGCTGCAGACAAAGCAATGATGACTCGTATCAACGCTGTTTACAAAAACTTCCGTAAATATATGGACGAGCCTCGTCGTACAGATATGCCTTCAGTAGCATATTTCAGTATGGAGTATGGTTTGTCAAACGTACTTAAGATATATTCAGGAGGTCTTGGAGTATTGGCAGGAGACTATTTGAAAGAGGCAAGTGATTGCAATATTGATATGGCAGGTGTTGGTTTCCTATACCGTTATGGCTATTTCAAACAAACCCTTTCAATGGACGGTCAACAACTTGCTAACTACGAGGCTCAAAACTTCAACCAATTACCTCTTGATCAAGTATGCGACGAGAACGGTAAACCCATTGTTCTTGAAGTACCTTATCCAGGTCGCGTAGTTTATGCAAACATTTGGCGTGTAAACGTAGGTCGTGTGCCTTTGTATTTGCTTGATACTGACTTAGATCAAAACAGTGAGTACGACCGTACAATTACTTACCAACTATATGGTGGCGATTGGGAACATCGTATGAAACAAGAGTATATGTTGGGTATCGGTGGTATGTTGATGCTTAAACGTCTTGGTATCAAAAAAGAGGTTTACCACTGTAACGAGGGACACGCAGCCCTTATCAACGTTCAACGTTTGGTTGAGTACGTACAAGAAGAGAAACTAACATTTGCTGAGGCACTTGAGGTAGTTCGTTCTTCTTCATTATATACAGTTCACACTCCCGTTCCTGCAGGACACGACAGCTTTGACGAGTCATTGTTCGGAAAATATATGTATGAGTATCCTGAGCGTCTTGGAATCTCATTCGGTGAGTTGATGGATATGGGTAGAGAGAACCCCGGAACAAACGAGAAATTCTCAATGAGTGTATTTGCATGTAACACTTGCCAAGAGGTTAACGGTGTTAGCTGGTTGCACGGAAAAGTTTCTCAAAACATGTTCCAACCAATCTGGAAAGGATATAGCCCCGATGAGTTACATGTTAGCTATGTGACAAACGGTGTTCACTTGCCAACTTGGGCTTCATCAGAGTGGAAAGAGTTCTACGAGAAACACTTAGGAAAAGATATCCTTACAAAACAAGCTGACCGCTCAATGTGGAACAAAATCTATGATGTTCCCGATGAGGAGATTTGGAACCTTCGTCAAGAGATGAAGAACAAACTTGTTAACTTCGTTCGTGAGGACTTCCGTGAGAACTGGCTTAAAAATCAAGGTGATCCCTCACGTATCGTATCGGTACTTGAGAAGATTAACCCTAACGCATTGTTAATAGGTTTTGCTCGTCGTTTTGCTACATACAAACGTGCTCACCTATTGTTCACCGATTTAGACCGTTTGGCTAAAATCGTTAACAATCCTAACTATCCTGTACAATTCATCTTCTCAGGAAAAGCACACCCGGCTGATGGTGGCGGACAAGGCTTGATTAAGAGAATTGTTGAGATTTCACGTCGTCCTGAGTTCATCGGTAAGATTATCTTCTTGGAGAACTACGATATGAAAGTTTCAAAACGCCTTATCTCAGGTGTTGATATCTGGTTGAACACTCCTACACGTCCTCTTGAGGCATCAGGTACATCTGGTGAGAAAGCAGAGATGAATGGTGTTCTTAACTTCTCAGTACTTGATGGTTGGTGGTACGAAGGTTACAAAGAGGGTGCAGGTTGGGCATTGACCGACAAACGTACTTTCCAAGACCAAGGACAACAAGACCAATTAGATGCAGCAACAATCTACTCAATGTTAGAGAACCAAATCGTTCCTCTATACTTTGCTAAAAACAGCAAGGGATACTCACCTGAGTGGATTCAATATATCAAAAACTCAATTGCTAAAATCGCTCCTGAGTTTACAATGAATCGTATGATTCTTGACTATGTTGACCGTTTCTACTCAAAAGAGGCTTCTCGTAGCGCACTTCTTAAAGCTGATAACTACAAAGAGGCTAAAGAGATTGCAGCATGGAAACAAATGGTTGCATCTAAATGGAACGAAATATCAGTTGTAGATGTAAAAGTTCCTGAGAACTACGAGGCAGGATTACAAGTAGGACAAACTTACCCAATTGAGGTAACAATTGACCGCAAAGGCTTGCCAAACTGCTTAGGTGTTGAGTTGGTTGTTCTTGAAGACCAAGACGGAAAAGAGCACCGTATTATCAAAGACCTTGAGGTTGTTAAGACAGCAGGCGACTTGACTACATTCAAATATGAATATCAAGTATTGCGTGCAGGTTCATTCAAATATGCATTCCGTATATATCCTAAGAACCCGGCATTGCCTCACCGTCAAGATTTTGCATACGTTAAATGGTTTACAACCGCTAACGATTAATAATAGAGCAAATCTATACTATGAAAACGAGAAGGTGTGTCTCTGTGGCACACCTTCTCATTTTTAAATAATAAATCATGAAATATCAATACGTTATAGCTATATATTTAGTAGCAATAAATCTGACAGCCTATATTCTCTACGCAATAGACAAATACAAATCAAAAAGGCAAAAGTGGAGAATTTCAGAAAAAGCACTTATCATAGTTGCTCTTGTTGGTGGTTCAGTAGGAGCGTTGTTTGCTATGAAGATGTTCCGTCACAAAACAAAACACAAAAAATTCACAATCGGCGTACCATTGATACTAATTGCGCAGATATTAATGCTTTGTATGTTAACTAATTTTCGTTTTTAAATTCTTACTTATTCTACAATAAATGGTACTCCATATTTAACTTTTGGAGCATATTTGTCTCTAAGATTATTAATATCAAATACAGTTTTAATATTAATGTTTTCTGTGATAGGACAAAGTGTATATTCTCTGTTTGGTTTTGCTCCAGGATATTGTTTGGAAACCATAGTATGGTAGTCCGCAACTATCTGTTTTGTTTGATCTATTTTGAATAATTTATATTCTATAGGATTATTAAAATTATAAAGTAATAATATGGAAACATCTATCATCTTGCATATTTCAATTGCTCCACCACGTTCTCCTTTTCTTACATTATATAGTCTATTTTGCAATATCCAATCAAGATGAGCTTTATCTTTATAACAACCAACAAGCATTTTTGGGGTTAATTTATTGGCTTTTTCTGTATCTTTAGTATTATCTATATATGGGAAAACCCCTTTCTTCATAAGTGTCTTCTTGATTTGTATAGCCACATGATATGCTAAATTGACAGGTACAGCATTACCTATCATTTTATATCCATAATCAACATCTGTATAAATAAATTTATATTCATCAGGAAAACTTTGTACTCTGGCAATCTCTCTAACGGTCATTCTTCTGTAGAGATGTTCACTTCCTTCTGCAAATTTTTGAGAATTTTTGGCAACTTTAACCATTTTAGGAGCTTGTGGGTGTAATTGACATTGTCTTCCGCTAGCTTGAACAGTAAAACCTGGTTCATCCCAGGATCTTACGCGATTTCTTGACATGAAAATTGGAGAAAATGCACCAGTAAAATATTCGTTATTAGGAATTATACATTCAGAACCATTTGTTTTGTTCTTATCTTTTGCAGGTATGGCGGAAAATTGTAAATCCCAAATAACTTCTCTTAAAGTTGGTTTATGCTTAAGAGGAGTTGGATATTCAAAATCTTTTATATTTAAATCTTTTCGAAAACCTATATAGAATACTCTGTTTCTATCTTCTGCTACACCGAAGTCATTTGCATTTAGAACTTTTAAGTTTACATCATAACCAACTTCATTAAATAAATTCATAAAACTTTTAACAGCATCAGAATGTCTGGTGGCTAACATTCCAGGAACGTTCTCTGCAACAAAAAATAAAGGTTGAGTATCTTTTAAAATACGAATATATTCATAAAAAAGTTGTCCTCTGCTATCGTTAATGCCTCGTAATGAGCCAGCTTCGCTCCAAGATTGACATGGAGGACCTCCTATAATCCCTGTAATGTTCTTAGGAAAAACAGAAGAAGGTATTTTCCTAATATCGCCTTCAATTAAAGTTGTGGTAGGAAAATTTGCTCTAAATGTAGGGCAAATCTTCGGATCATATTCATTTGCAATAACGGTTCTAAATCCAGCTTTGTGAAAACCATAATCAAGACCACCAGCGCCCGAGAAAAGACTTATTATATCCATATTCCCTTTTGTTATTCCCAAATGCAATTAATTGAAATAATAGTTGTTGGCATACCTACTATTTGTATGTCAAATTTTAGAGAAGGTTCAACCTTTGTTGCTGCATTGTGTATCCTAAATGTAAATTGCCACCCTTCGTCCATATATAACTCAACTTTATTTTTGCTACCAGGTACGAAATCAAGTTTTACAATTCTCGTTGGAAATGATACTACGGGAATCTTTATTTTGGGGTTTAATTTAGATATGCCTTCTTGATTAAGTGTCCCATGCATATTAAATCCTTGGATACTTGTCAATCTTTTATTATCTACACTTATTACTTTGTAGAAATCAAATTTACCTAATAGATATTCTACTAATTTTGTTGTTATATCTTTATGGATATTATATTGTGTGTTTATTTCGTCAATGAAGGCTTTTAAAATAGGGATATATACATCATTTTCTTTGTTGGGAAGTTCACTGAATTTTTTTCCATTCGTTTTTTCTTTGTTTAAGTAATTAAATATAGGTAAAACTTTATTCCAGTATTCATTAGAACAAGGAATTCCATACCAATTTTTACCAAAATCAATTTTTTTACTTAAACGACTGTGTTTTACCGCAAAGTGATTATGCTTTAAACTAAGACCTATTTCCCAAGTAATTTTTCGACGAATAATTAAAATATCTCTAACATCACCCTCTTCTCCTTTTTGGTATGTTTGAATTAATAACTCAATTTCATCATCCCCATCTTCTGTGATTCTTGGTTCTAAATCAAAAATTCGTTTAACCGCTGCCCTTGCGCTAATTGCATATTTATTTTTGTCTTCATCACTCAATGTAGCCCATGCATTTTTAGCTGCAATGTAACTGCTATTTTTTATGATGCTCGCTGGTCGAAGTTCGCATATTTCTTTTTCTAGTATTAGCAAACTTATGAATTCATAAGCTCGTCCTTGATTATTACTTTTATCGCTCATAAATATCTTATAGTATGATCTAAAGTCTGGCAGAAAGGGACTTATAAAAAAGAATTAGTGTAATTATTAGTTCTGCTATACTTATATGGCAAAATTAATAAAAAAAATGAAATGGTAAATATTTAAATAAATACTTATTTTGAAGTTCTATTAGCTAAATAAGATGTTTTATTACAAATTTAAAACTAACAACTCAAAAATAAGGATTATACTCCTTCTCGTAACCAATTGTAGTTGTAGGACCGTGTCCGCAATATACAATAGTAGAGTCGGGTAGAGTAAAAATTTTAGAGGTAATATTTTCGCTTAAAGCCTTGTAACTTCCGCCTTGTAGGTCGGTGCGTCCTATGCTCTCTTTAAACAGAACATCACCAGAGAATAATATTCCCTCTTCCTTGCAGTAGTAGCATAAACTACCGGGTGAGTGTCCGGGAACACTTATGGCAATAAGCGAGTAGTTGCCAATTTCAATCTTATCACCCTCTTTAATAATGTTTTTTAAAACAGGAACGGCAGAGTTCAACTTAATGCCAAACATTTCGCATTGTTGCGGTATAAGTTTTAGCAATAGTTCATCATCATTGTCTCCGCTCAGTCCAACATTATATTGTTTTGATATATACTCAGCACCAAAGCAGTGGTCTAAGTGTAAGTGAGTGTTTATCAAATGTTTTACTTTTAGATTGTTGCTCTCAATAAAGTACGATACAGCCTCCTCTTCATCGTCGTAATAAAATCCTGCATCAATAATTGCGCACTCTTTAGTTTCGCTATCGTAAACAACATAGCTGTTCTCGTAAAAAGAGTTGCATACAAAACATTTAACTTTAAGCATTGTCTAAAAGAGTTATTAGTTAAGTCTGAAATTATTTGTTACGATTGGTAACAGGGACAAACAGAGCCTTTTTTGTTTCAAAAAACTCTTCGGTAAAAAATTCGGTAAGTTCGTATGTTACCTGTATGTTTTTAAAAGGAGCAGCCTCTGCTGTAAGGTCGCCACCTTTAAGGGCTATAATTCCGTTGGGCAGAGCATTTTGTTGATGTTTTGCCACATTCTTACGGCTAATTCTAAATAGCTCGTTCATAGGCATAGCAGCACGGCTCACAACAAAGTCAAACAAACCTTTCTCCTCCTCAACACCGCATTGGCGTAGCGATACATTTTTTAATCCTATTTGGTTTGCAATATCTTCAGCAACTTTTATTTTCTTACCTGTTCTGTCAACTAATAAAAATTGACATTCAGGAAACATAATTGCCAATGGAATACCCGGAAAACCACCACCTGTGCCAACATCTAATATCTTGCTTCCAGGAGTAAACTCAATAATTTTGGCAATAGCCAAAGAGTGTAAAATATGGTGTTCGTAAAGGTTGTCAATATCTTTGCGCGATATCACATTTATCTTTTCGTTCCAATCGCGGTATAGAGCATCTAAAGCCTCAAATTGAGCAATTTGTGTATCGCTCAAATTCTTAAAATATTTTTTTATCTTATCCATTGTCTAATATATGCTTTTTATAGCTGTATTTTCAATAAAATATTTCTCAATCTCAGAGTAGGGGAGTTTAACCTCTATTTCGCCAAGAGCGTATGGCGCAATTTCGTAAGGATTATAAACCCAACTTATACCATCTTTATCAACATAGAAATTCTCTGTTACATTTACATCGTCCATACTAATACTTTCGGCATAATCTCTATGAGAAAGTTCCTGTTTTATCAAACTTAAAATTTCAGGAATTGCCTCATCTTTAAATATATTGTTCAATGTAATTTCAACATTTTCATAAAAATCATATACATAACAGCTCTTAACGCCTAATCCGTGAGCGCCCCCTGTATATGTGTATATATTACAAGCATAGCTCATTATACCGTGTGCATTATAAAAAATTTCGTTGCTTATAATTTTTTCGTGGTTCATCCAGCTCTCGGCTTTAATTTTATTCTCGGGAGTTGAACCGCATACCTCAATTTTGTAATTAGCAATGTCGTTATCAATATACGATTTTACAGCCTCTTCAAAAGATGTTTTCTTTGCAAACTTTTCACCTAAACAAGTATTAATAAAATCCTTTAGAAGAAGTTTATCATCTCCTGCAACACCATTAGCCTTGGGGTATAACAAGTTTGTGTTTATTTCAATTTTTGGCATATCACTTTTGTTTGCAATATTGTAAGACGTTGTGTCAGATATAGTTACAAACTCTAATTTATCAGACGGGAAGTTGCTCTCTTCGGTGATATTACCTTCAGTATTTTGGTTACTATTTCCAATTAATTTATCACAAGCAATACATGTAACAGCCAATGAAATAATAAAAACAAACTTTCTCATATGTTATAACAATAAAAGTATTTTTGAGGTTTACCCCAAAGGTACAAATAAAATTCAAAACAATTTCTTATAACCTAACTTATTTTGTATAAAGGTTCATCATAAATTATATAACCTTCGTCAACCAAAAAACGAATAATCTCAATTATTTTATCCCTGTCAAAAGGTAGTTTTTGAGTTATTGTGTTTATGTTGCATGGTTCATTGCCAAGTAACTTTTTTATAGCATACTCTATCTCGGCAAAATCTCTGCTACTTATGCCGCTATCATCTTTTTTAAGACAGTTATCGCAAATACAACAACATTTACCGTTTTTCTCTCCAAAATATTCAATAAGAAGTAGTTGTCGGCACTTTTTGTCATGAGTTGCATACTCAATCATGCTGTCAATACGCTTCTTAAAACGCTCTTTTCGCTCTTCGTAAATATCTTTTGGAATATGTACATATTTTGTTGCTTCGCGAGGAGCTGTGAAAAATATATAAGGATTCTGTCTTCTTGGAATATAGTGTATTATACCTTGTCGGCTTAGCGAAATAAGTGCCTCACAAACTTCGTTTTTAGACAATCCTGTCCTGCGCCCCAAAGTCTCTTCGTTAAGATAGGCGTACTCGGTATATAATCCGCTATACGATCTCATTGCACATTCCAAAACAATCTCTTCATTTTTGTGTAAAGCCTGCCAGTGATATAGAGTATCTCGTCCCACTGTAATCATCATTCTTGCTTGGGCATCAACGTTCTCAACATACTCTATATAGCCACATAGCTCTGCAATTTTAATGGCATTGTATGTGGGTAGTAGTGGAAATTTAAAAACGCTGCAGAATTTATTTATATCAAACTCTTTTATCAACTCTTCGCCGGCACCTACAGCAACCTCAAAAAAGTTGCATAATGCATCGTAACAACGCACAATAAACTCTTTTTCGGGGAAGGCATCGGCAACGCGTTTGTTGAGTTTAGCCTTATCATGAGGAGAGTATAAGATTACGGCATACGCTTTTTTGCCATCACGTCCAGCACGTCCGGCCTCTTGAAAATACTCCTCTGGAGAGTTTGGTAAGTCCATATGAATAACCGTTCTGACATCAGGCTTGTCAATACCCATACCAAACGCATTTGTGGCAACAATTATACGGCATTCACCATCTTTCCATCTCTGTTGTTTCTGGCTTTTATCCTCGTTGCCTAAACCTGCATGAAAGAAATCAGCAGAAAAGCCTTGACTTTGAAGCTCAAGAGCAACCTCTTTAGTCTTTTTTCGGTTACGTACATATACAATAGAAGTACCGGGCACACGATTTAATATCCTTACGAGTTCGCCATTCTTGTCCTCACTATTTCTAACAACGTATGCAATATTACTTCTGACAAAACTCTTTGTAAAAACATTTTCCTCTTTAAACAACAGGCGTTGCTGAATGTCTTTTACAACATCAGGAGTAGCAGTTGCCGTTAAAGCCATGACAGGGCAGTGAGGAACAAGTTTCCTTATCTCGGCAATATTTATATATGCAGGTCTGAAATCGTAGCCCCATTGCGATATACAGTGAGCCTCGTCAACTACAATCATAGAGATGTTCATCATTTTTGAACTTCTCTAAAAAAAGGTCGCTTGTTAAACGCTCAGGCGAAACATATAAAAATTTAAAGTTTCCGTATATACAGTTCTCCAAAGATATTGTTGTTTCGCGACGTGTCATGCCGGAGTGAACATAAGTTGCTTTAATATCCAAAGCTCTTAGATTATCCACTTGGTCCTTCATTAGCGAAATAAGAGGAGTAATAACAATGGCAGTACCCTCCATTGCCAAAGCTGGAACCTGAAAAGTTATTGATTTACCTCCACCCGTAGGCATAAGACCGAGAGTATCCTTTCCTGCAAGGATAGAATTTATAATATCCTCTTGTAGTGGTCGGAAAGAGTCATATCCCCAATATCTTTTCAGTATGCCGTGAATATCTGCCATTCTTTTTTAAGTATATTGCAAATATACGCATAAGCGAGCGAAATAATATCAAGTTTACTTGAATATTTCCCAGCGAGCGCAAGTATTTTCGGTGTTTATCAAATATACTAAACAACTTTTAAATAGATATTATATATTCAAAATTTAAATTAAATAATGTTTTTATTGACAAATTGTTTTTTATTCTAATAAATTACTCTATCTTTGTAAAGATGAACTTTAATGAAAGTTTCAGAATTGTAGAATAATTTAATAATCAATAAACACAATGGCAACAGTAAAATTTTACAAATCAGAAGAACAAGTACCTTTGGAAATGCACAAGGTACGTGTTGTACAAAAACTATATCTCCCAACAGTTGAGGAGCGTGTAAAAAAATTGGCAGAGGCAGGAAATAACACATTCCTACTTCAAAACCGTGATGTATTCATGGATATGCTTACCGACTCTGGTGTTAATGCAATGTCAGATAATCAGGTTGCAGCAATGATGCAAGCCGATGACTCTTATGCAGGCTCTGAAACTTGTAATCGTTTGATGAAAGTTATAAAAGAGGTATTCGGAACAGAGTATTTTCTTCCCGCACACCAAGGACGTGCTTGCGAGAATATTCTTGCTGAGACTTTCGTAAAACCCGGAGATGTTGTTCCTATGAACTTCCACTTTACAACAACCAAAGCACACATTACTCGTAAAGGTGGTTCAGTAGCAGAGTTGATACGTCATGAGGGATTACTACCACAAAGTGATAATCCATTTAAAGGAAACTTTGATATACCAGCATTGGAGAAATTAATTGAAGAGGTTGGAGCTGATCACGTGCCATTTGTACGTATTGAGGCAGGAACAAACCTTGTTGGAGGACAACCACTTTCATTAGAGAATATGTTGCAAGTAGCAGAGGTATGTAAGAAAAACGGCATATTAAGCGTATTAGACGCATCGTTGCTACAAGACAACCTATACTTTATGAAAACTCGCGAGGAGGCATGCAAAAACATGACAATCAAAGAGATTATGCGCACACTTTGCGAGAAGATGGATTTGATTTACTTCTCAAGCCGTAAATTAGGATTTGCACGTGGTGGAGCAATCGTATCAAACAACGAGAAGTTGATTTTGAAGATGAAAGAGTACATTCCTCTATACGAAGGATTCCTAACATACGGAGGTATGGAGGTACGTTCAATGGAGGCAATGGCAGTAGGTTTGTTGGAGACTCTTGACGAAGAGATTATTAATCAAGGACCTATCTTTATTGAGTATCTTGTAAAAGAACTTAACGATTACGGAGTACCTATGATATTACCCGCAGGAGGATTAGGAGCACACATCAATGCAATGGAGTTCTTAAAAGGAATGCCACAAAGTCAATATCCTGCAGGAGCATTAGCAACAGCATTGTATATTGCAGGGGGTATCCGTGGTATGGAGCGTGGATCATTGTCAGAGCAACGCAATCCTGACGGAAGCGAAAACTATGCAGAGATGGAGTTGGTACGTTTGGCTTGTCCTCGTCGTGTATTCACGCTATCACAAATCAAGTATTGTGCTGACCGTGTTAAATGGCTATATGACAACCGTCACCTAATTGGAGGTTTGAAATGGGTTGAAGAGCCAGATGTATTACGTTTCTTCTTCGGAAAACTAACACCAATAGGCGATTGGCAAGAGAAACTTGCAGCTAAATTCCGTGAGGATTTTGGTGATAGCCTATAATCTTTGAAATATATAATAAGTAAGGGTGTGCTTCACTGAGGCACACCCTTACTTATTGTATAAAATTGACAAATATCTATTTATGTTTTACTTATTATTATCAACAGAACCTGCCTTATCGTTTTCATGATGAATAAATTGCTCAATGTTGTATCTGGGACGCATTTTAACTTCCACATATATTTTACCTATATATTCTCCACCCACACCAATGGCAAGAAGAATTATTGACCCTATAAACCATAGAGAAAGCATCATTGATGTCCAACCCGGCACAACCGAGTGAACAAAGTAAGAGTACAAAATATATATGGTTATAAAGATACTTATCAACAAAAAGAAAAGACCTGCGCTGAATATTAGTCTGATAGGACGTATTGAGAATGAAGTTATACCATCTACTGCTAAATTTAGCATTTTTGATATGGTATATTTAGAAGCACCAGCCTCTCTTCCCGAAATTACATCATTTACGGTAGTAGTACGATAACCCAATAGGGGTACTATACCTCTAAGATATAAATTGCGTTCGTCATAATGAGACAACTCCTCAAGAGCACGACTACTCATTAGACGAAAATCGGCATGATTAGGGATAGTTTTTAACCCCATAGAGTTTTGGAACCTATAGAATAATTGAGCCGAAGTTCGTTTCAAAAACGGGTCGGCTTTACGTGAAACCTTTACGCCATAAACAATGTCATAACCTTCGTTATAACGGTCTATCATCTCTTCAATTGCATTAATATCATCTTGAAGGTCGGCATCAATTGTAATTACCGCATCACAAAGAGTGCGAGCAGTCATCATACCGGCCATAATCGCATTCTGATGTCCCACATTATGGGCTAAGTTGATACCTGAAAAGTAGCGATTGTTTTTATGAAGATCGCATATAATTTCCCAAGTATTGTCACGCGAACCATCATTCACGAACAAAACAAAACTATCGGAATCAATTTTACCTTTAGCAATTAACTCATCAAATAGTGTAGTCAGCTTTTGGGCAGAGAGGTAAAGAACCTCATGTTCGTTATAACAAGGAGATACAATGCCTAATCTCATGTTCTATATTATTTAGAAGTAAGTTTCAAAAGTTTCTTGTTGGCAAATTCTTGATAAGTGCCAAATTGATATCCTCTACATTTTAAATCGCTTATTAAATCTCTTAAACGATTTACCATCTTTTCGCCGGAATTATTATATATAATGAAAGGCATCTTTAGTTCGGGGTGCTCTTTTAACTCATAAAATTCCCAAGGGTGAAAATATATTGATAAATGTCCGTCATGGCGTAAAGTACGACGAGCCATAGCGCGATATAGCCATGCTGGAAGGTTATGGTATGAAAGCCAAAATAGTGGAAAACGTACCCAAGGTGTAACTGATGCCGGTATTTGTAATACTCCCTCTTTCATAAAAGGAATACGAGGCGTTGATAAGTGCATATAACGCCCGGGTATGCATGTAGGATTGAGAGATGAGTTATATATATAACCGGCTTTAGCAATCTCTTTTTCATCAACAGGCATCATGCGAGCCTGACGATAACCCACAACAGACAGCCCTGTTAAAGTTTCCAATCGCCTTTTTGAATTATATAAATCTTCAGTTTTGAATGACCAATGCGAACAACCGTGCGAAGCAATTTCGTGCCCCTCGTTAGCAATGCGAGACATAATTTCAGGAGCGTGTTCAGCAAAATCTGCCGTACAAAAGAAAGTGGCACGAATACCTCCCATCTCTTTCAAACAGTCCAAAATTTTAGTAGTACCCTCTATTGAAATATTAACCATTTGGTCAAATGATAACTCTACACCATGTTCGCGAGGAACATCAAACTCTTCAGTATCAAAACTTAATAAAATCATGATATGGTAAAGTATTGAAAAAATTAACTACGCAATAAGTAGCATCTGTTTTGTATATCTCTTATTAAGAGATAAACCGTATGTTGCAAAGTAATATAAAATATCACAATCAAAAGCAAATATACTAATAATTTTTCAGTGTTTATAAACTAATAACACCATTTTGAATAAAAAAACAAATTTGATTTACAGCTATTTGGTTGATATTCTGTAGGTAATTTACGACAATTTATCTCTTAATAAGAGAAAGTTGATAAAATAGCAACATTCCCAATAAGATTATTAACAATAGAAGGATTCTAATAGCGCAATCTTGTCAGTTGCAAGGTTGCGTTATTCTGTCTTTTTGTCACTTTTTATTGTCAAAAGCTGAGCTGAACAATTTGGCACAAAATTGGTATATGTTTTAGTGAGGTTGAGGAACCCATCATAAAAAAGAATTTAATTAATAAAACTAAACAGATAATTATGGAGATTAAACCATTAGCAGACAGAGTGTTGGTAAAACCAGCACCTGCCGAGGAGAAAACAATTGGAGGAATTATAATTCCTGATTCAGCAAAAGAGAAACCCCTTCAAGGCGAAGTTATTGCAACAGGTAACGGAACAAAAGACGAGGAGATGGTAGTAAAACAAGGCGATACAGTATTGTATGGCAAATACTCAGGAACAGAGGTTGAGTTTGAGGGAGTTAAATACCTTATCATGCGTCAATCAGACATTCTTGCAATTTTAAAATAGTTTCAGAATAGAATAAAATCATATAATTATGGCAAAAGAGATTAAATTCAATATAGATGCTCGCGAAGAGCTTAAAAAAGGTGTTGACGCTTTGGCAGATGCAGTAAAAGTAACACTTGGACCCAAAGGTCGCAACGTAATTATTGAGAAAAAATTTGGAGCACCCCATATCACAAAAGACGGTGTGTCAGTAGCAAAAGAGGTTGAGTTAGAAGATAAATTCCAAAATATGGGAGCTCAACTTGTTCGCGAGGTAGCATCAAAAACAGGCGATGATGCAGGAGACGGAACAACAACAGCTACAGTACTTGCACAAGCAATCGTAAACGTAGGTTTGAAAAATGTAACAGCAGGAGCAAATCCAATGGATTTAAAACGTGGTATTGATAAAGCAGTTGCAAAAGTAGTTGAGAGCATCAAAGCGCAAAGCCAAGAGGTTGGCGATGACTTCTCAAAAATAGAGTCAGTAGCACGTATCTCGGCAAACAACGACGAGGAGATTGGTAAACTTATAGCAGAGGCTATGAAGAAAGTTAAAAAAGAGGGAGTAATCACCGTAGAGGAGGCAAAAGGAACTGACACAACTGTTGAGGTTGTTGAAGGTATGCAATTTGACCGCGGATATATCTCTCCTTACTTCATTACCAATACCGAGAGTATGGAGTGCGAAATGGAGCGTCCTTTCATCTTGATATTTGACAAAAAAATATCATCATTAAAAGATATGTTGCCAATACTTGAGGCAACAGCACAATCAGGACGTCCTCTTTTGATAATTGCAGAAGATGTAGATAGCGAAGCACTTGCAACACTTGTAGTAAACCGTCTTCGTGGCTCATTGAAAATCTGTGCAGTAAAAGCGCCCGGATTTGGCGACCGTCGTAAAGAGATGCTTGAAGATATCGCAATCCTTACAGGTGGTATCGTAATCTCAGAAGAGAAAGGCTTGCAATTAGATAAAGCAACAATCGACATGCTTGGAACAGCCGAGAAGATAACCGTAAACAAAGACAACACAACAATTGTTAACGGCTCGGGCGACAAAGATGCAATAGCAGCACGCGTAGCACAAATAAAAGCACAAATTGAGAAGACAACATCAGATTACGATCGCGAAAAACTTCAAGAGCGTCTTGCAAAACTTGCAGGAGGAGTAGCAGTGCTTTACATTGGAGCACCCTCTGAAATAGAGATGAAAGAGAAGAAAGACCGCGTTGACGATGCACTTTGCTCAACACGTGCAGCAATTGCCGAGGGTATAGTACCCGGAGGAGGAGTAGCATATATCCGTGCAATCTCATCAATTGAGAATTTAAAAGGCGATAACGACGATGAGCAAACAGGTATCGATATTGTAAAACGTGCAATAGAGGAGCCACTACGTCAAATAGTAGCAAATGCAGGGCTTGAAGGAGCAGTAATCGTTCAAAACGTAAAAGACGGAAAAGATGATTACGGTTACAATGCACGCACAAACACATACGAGAACTTCTTTGCAGCAGGAGTAATTGACCCGGCAAAAGTATCACGCGTAGCGTTGGAGAATGCCGCTTCAATAGCAGGAATGTTCTTAACAACAGAGTGTGTAATTGCAGAGAAGAAAGAGGAGAACCCGGCACCTATGGGAGCACCAATGGGTGGAATGGGAGGTATGGGTGGAATGATGTAATATCCCCAATTCCATATAAAAAACAAAAACGATGTGTCGCTTATGCAACACATCGTTTTTTTGTGTTTATTTCTGATTAGCCCAATAGGTCTAATTTTTACAGTTTGACAATTGGTAGCTGATTCTACAATACCCACTATCTGATAATTATTATAATACTTCTATTGTTGATAATCTTATTGGGAATGTTGCTGTTTTATCAATTTTCTCAATTAGCATATAATTTCCATGATCGGTTTTTAATATATATCCATTTCTTAAGTCAGTTGTATAATATTCTCCGACTCTTTTTAAAATGATATTAAAAGGATACAATTCTGATATATATTGTATATCTGCTTCGTATTTAATCTTTACATGAGGGGCAAACAAATTATCTCTTAACGGATATACTATACAAGAGATATCTTCTGTTGTATAAAAACCTTCTGAGTTAGGTATTTGATTTTCAGGAATACAAAAAACATCATTTATGTATAATTTATCATATAGTTCTCTATTTAAAATAGAAAGTCTCTTTGAATTATCATAATATTGTGAAAATCTTCGCATCTGCGGTTGATTTGAATCAAAATAATATTCCCAAAAAATAAATCGAGCATTAATAAATTTTTCAGGAAATGGAGATCTAACAACTCCATCTTTTGAAACTTTATAATCGGAAATAACTTTCTGTACACAATCAAAATTTTGTTTACAAGAGATAGCTACACTAACATATTCTATTAACATGCAACAAATAGCGATAGATATAAGGATATAAATATTTTTTTGTTTAACAGACTCTTTTACATCAAATATCATCTGTATTAACATCAATATAGCTAAAACTTCTAAAGCGATGGCACCTCTTGCCTGTCCCTTAAATCCTATTGCTATTTGAAATACAAAGATTGAAAAATAAATAAGAATCAAAAGTAAATTATTTTTTATAAATTCTTTTACATACAGTCTCTTTCTAAAACTAAGATATATAAATATTGTTATGAATATTATTGTTGCATATAATTTATATGTAGTGAATATTAAACTTATTGACATTATCCTTTTTAGAATTGAAATTAATAATGTTGTGTCCATCATCTCACTTGAAGCTCGTCCGATTATTCCTGGAGAAACTACGACCAATAACACTCCCAAACAGTAGGATAATGATATTATAAGCAATGTTCGAGTTATATATCTTCTTTTAATAATACAATATAGGATAATTCCTCCTGCAACACCGACAGATATACCTTCATGTCCCCAACCGCATATCAAGGAGAATATTGATAAAGGTATAAGCCTAAAGATAGATATATTATCCTTTTTTTTATTTACCCATTCAAATAATATTATAAAAGCAAGCGTCATCACTATCGCCCAAAGATAATTAACTGCTGCCGTTTTCCACATTAATGTAGTTGATGGAGATGGAATCAAAAACCAACAAAAAATTAAAGAAGTTGCAAAAACTAACAAATTATCTTTTCTTAACAATCTGTTTTTTCTTATTATCCAAATAGAAAGTAATGATACTAACAATACAAAAAATATAGAATTAAGAATATCAAATATTACTATCTTATCAGTGAAAATTCCTAAAAATATTTGAACAAATGTATGTACTATACTCCTGCCATTATAATGAAAATAATGATTATATTGTGATACAATTACATCATATATTGTTTCTACTCTTTCTGTTTCAGAAAATTGAGTTCCAGAAAAAATAAAAGAGTAAGAAAAATCATCCATTGTTAATGGAGTTACTCTATTCAAATACAGAAAACCTATAAATATTAAAAGTAGTAACAGAAATAGATATATATTAGAATTTTTCATAGACTTATATGCCTTTATTTATGTAACTTTTTTCCATTATATTCACTTGCAAAGTATGGCGGACGGTTTTTTGTTTCATTAAAAATACGTCCGATATATTCTCCTATTATACCAAGCGAAAGCAGTTGAACTCCACCTAAAAAGAGTATTATAACGATAAGCGTAGGAAATCCTTGAACCTCGTCCCCCCAAATAAGAGTTTTTATAATAATGGCAATCATATAAATAAATGCCGACGTTGATACAATTAATCCCATTATAGTTGACAATCTTAGAGGAGCTATAGTAAAAGAGGTTATACCTTCAATAGCTAAACTTAAAAGGCTTAAAAAATTAAAAGATGATTTACCATTAACTCTATCACCTCTGTCAAAAAGTATCTCTTTCTTTTTAAAACCAACCCAACAATACATTCCCTTTGTATATCGTTGATTTTCTCTTAGCTTTCTTAGAGCATTTATACAACATTTGTCTAATAATCTGAAGTCTCCAACATTTTCAAGAACTTCAACACGAGTAGTTTTTTGTAATATATGGTAATATAGTAAAGATAAATTCTTTCTTAAAAAACTCTCTTTACCCCTTGTCTTTCGTTTTGCATAAACATCTTCATAACCTTCTTCCCAATATTTTAGCATTTCAGGAATTATCTCTGGGGGATCTTGAAGGTCGGCATCCATAATAATTGTACAGTCTCCTGTAACATAATCAAAACCAGCAAGAAGAGCAATCTCTTTGCCAAAATTTCGTGATAAATCAACATAGCATATCCTATTGTCAATAGAGCGCAGTTTCTTTATAACATCTATTGTTTTATCTTTACTGCCGTCGTTTACAAAAAGAATTTCCCATTCATATCTTTTTTGATTATCCATCAATAAGCAAAGTCTATCATATAATTTAGACAATGATAAGAACTCATTGTATGCTGGAATTAAAATTGTAATCTTCTTCATATTTTCTTTTATTTAGATACAAATCTTACTAAGAAATAATTAACAAGAACAATAATCATATATACAGGTAAAGGTGCTAATTTATAAGAAATTCCTTTTACTTATTGTAGTTACTTTATCTTGTATGATCAGATCTTATTTGATATAAGTTTCTATTAGCAATAACTCCTATAATAACAACTTTAACGATGTTAGTTGATATAATTGTGTCGGCTATTGGAATCCCTTGCTATTATTAGAATTAAAATCGTAAACCGAAATAGGTAATGCCATTATTAGCATTAAAAGAATTAATTTTAGATTCAAGAAAAAAAAGTTTCATAAAAATAAAATTTAGTTATACATAAAGTTAATTTAACTCGTTTTTAACCTCACGCATAACTATATAAAAAAAGCGTGAGTTGTTTATCACGCCTAAAGGTACTACCACATACCTACACACAAATAAACACAACCCACGCATATAATGCATAGGCGTTTAAGTGCTTATTATTCTGTGTGTCTATTATGAAAGTGGTAGTTTCTTAGGACAAGAATAATAGCAAAAACGCTATAAATATATCAATGTCTTGATGATCTATTTCATCACTGCAAAATTATTAATATGTTTTGGATATTCAAAATCATTGTTAATTTAATTAAACAAAAAATATTATAAATAGTAATAGCCACATACTTTACGTACATGGCTATTTATATAGAAAGTTTTTAGTTGTTGGTTGTCAGCTGTTAGTATTATTAGCCCAATAGAAGCAACGGAGTTACACACTTAAAGTGCAACCCCGTTTAAACTAACAACTAAGGTGCGTAGCACCGTACAACTAAAAACTGACAACTGCGGAGAGAGCATTTTTTTGACACAGCCCCCTACTTGCTTGGTTATTAACACTATAACAAAAGGCTGTAACGTAACATTACAACCTTTTGCTTATTATTGAGTTTTTATTGTTATTCTGAAAACTAACAACTACCCGTAGGGTGGCGTTAGCCAACAACTAACAACTGGTAATAAGATAAACCGTATATGCAATATAACCGAGAGTTAGGAGAGCGCCTTCCCAGCGGTTAATTACATTCTTACCACCAAATTTGCTAACGGCATAAACCATAAGCGAAGCTGCAATAAGAACATAGTAATCGACAAAACTGAAGCCGTTTAATGATATTGGAGTAATTGTTGCACTGCAACCCAATATAAAGAATATATTCAGAATGTTACTTCCTAAAACATTTCCCAAAGCTATGCTTGCATTTCCTTTGCGGGCAGCATTTACCGAAACTGCCAACTCAGGTAACGAACTTCCTGCCGATACGATTGTAATACCAATTACTGCCTCCGAAAGCCCAAGCATACGGGCAATATCTGTTGCTCCGCTAACAAATAGTTTTCCACCAAAAATAAGAGTTGCCAATCCTGCTACAATATAAAACAGAATTTTCCAACCGGTTACTTCCTCAATCTTTTCGTCTGTACTATCGCCATCGTTTGTAATGCTAAATGTATATCTGATAAATACAGCAAGAAAGCACAAAAGAATTAAACCTCCGTAGCGGGTTATCTCTTCATTATCTGCACCACCTATCAACATTGAGCCTGATATTAAAATAAGAACAATAGAGGCAAGCAGATTAAAAGGTAGCTCGCGCGATAGCATCTTAGCACTAAACTTAATGGGTGTTATCATTGCTGTAACTCCCAATATAAACATAGCGTTAAAAATATTACTGCCAATTATGTTTCCTAAAGCAATGCCCGAACTCCCTTTAATAGCAGAACCAACACTTATCACCAACTCCGGTAACGATGTTCCCAAAGCCACAATGGTTAAACCTATAACAAGCTCACTGATATTGAATTTCCGAGCAAGAGCTGAAGCTCCTTTAACAAGAGCATCAGCTCCGTATAAAACAAGAGCAATGCCGGCAATAAAACTTACTATTGAAATAATTATTTCCACTTTAATTATGAATTAGATATTAATATTTATAAAATCTCTGCGAGATAGTGCAAGCCGAGAGCAGAGTTAAACTTGTTTGAACTATGTCGAGGTGCCGCCTATTTTCGCGGTAGTTATCTACCGCAAAGATAGTATAAACTGATTTAAAATATTACTTTTGTAGTGTTAAACTAAGTGTGCAATGGCTAAAAGGGTAGGGGTATTATCGGATACTCATGGATATTGGGACGAGCGTTATGCAAAATATTTTGCCGAGTGTGATGAAATTTGGCATTGTGGTGATATAGGCTCTGCTGAGTTGCTTGATAAATTAGAGGCAATAAAACCTGTGCGTGCCGTATATGGTAATATTGATGGGCAAGATATACGTTCAAGAGTGCCAAAACATCAAAAGTTTGAATTAGAGGGGGCTTCTGTTTGGATTACTCATATAGGGGGTTATCCCGGTCACTACTCAAAAGATGTTCTTCCCGATATTTTTCGTCACCCGCCAAAGCTTTTTGTTGCAGGGCACTCTCATATTCTTAAGGTAATGTATGATAAAACCCTTAATCTTCTGCATCTTAATCCGGGAGCAGCAGGAGTGTATGGCTTTCATAAAACCCGAACTCTATTACGCTTTACTATAGATAATGGTGAGTTTAAGGATTTGGAGGTAATTGAGCTTGAAGAAAAGAGATGATATATCTTATACTCTTATTCTTCGTCAGAATTGTTCTTGTTATCTCTCTTTTTTAAAGATATTCTTAGCAATAATATTACAAGGAGAGTAACGCCTATTAGTGAAAAGAATTCAAAATATTTGTTCTCCGAGATTATTAAATCTCGTCCTATATATGCCATAATTGCGAGGTATATAAGCAATATGGCGGTTATAATATTGTATCGTTTTTTCATGTATAGCTTTAATGAATCCTAATTTGTTAAGAGGGAGTTCATGTTTTGGCTTTATTATATTCTAACAATATCTCAAAGTAAAAGTTTGTTGTCGTTTCCCCTCATCTATTTCATATTAGACTTTTACTCCAGTTATGAATATAATTATAAATTTAATATTGTTGCTTTATACAGTATCAATAAATAATGTGTTTTCTTATCTAATAATGTGTCTTTCAGATTGATATCTGCAACAAAAATAATAAATATTTTCTTAAATTTATGTTAAAAAGAATTTTTTTTTGATAAAGCAGATCAGCTCTCCTATTAAAATAGTTTGAGAATGCTTTTTTACCGATAAGTAAAGTTGGAAGAAAGTCCTTCTTATATATTTTATTCTTTATCTGAAAGTTTTTCAAATATTCTAAGAACTGCCCAAGCGTCGGTTGCTGCGTATCTTTTTTGAGCATCACTTAGTGAGTCGGCCTCCCAATTTGAGAGTCTTTGAGATTTTGAGATTTTCTTTCCGAACAAAATAGCATAAATCTTTTGAAGACTTTTATCACCTATGCCGTAATCCTCTATTATTGTTTGAATATCTATGAAATTTTTAGGCTCAAATGCCGCAGCCTTATGCAACATCAAAAAGTCATCTTTTAAAGATAAGCCGACCTTTGAAATATTTTCGTTTTCAAAGAAAGATTTTATTTCGTCAGTTATTCCTATGATATTTAATCTGAAAAGGAAACAGATATCGCTTGTTGAAATTTGTAGGAGAGCAATTTTGTTTTTACCGCCCTTCTTAAACATAGGTTTGCTTTCGGTATCTATGCCAACAATTTTTTGAGTAGATAAGTATGATATTGCTTTTTTAGCCTCCTCTTTTGAAATAATTATAACAATCTTTCCGCCAAAAGAGTCCTTCTCTAAATTAGCAATCTCTTCTTTTGATATATGTGTTAGTTCGTTATTATTAGTGATGGTGGCACTCTCCGCATTCGCAATCTTCATCGTCAATCTCCTCGTTGTTAAAATCGTAATCATAATCTTCTTCATTCTCTAATAAATCTGAGTTATAGAGAATAGAGTGTAATGGACGTAATACGTTTACCAATTTTTGTCCCCAATACTCTCTGAAAGCCTCTAAACATTCACTGAGAGCAGCTCTTGAATTATCCTCATCGCCTAATCGGTATATAGCAAGGAAATCGCGTATAGGTTGCCATATATCTGCCAAATCTTCCGAGATAAATGCGGTAATTGGGGTATCGCTATATTGCATACCCTCAACAAACACTTCCAAATAAGTATCGTTATGACCTAACAGCTTTTCAATCCCATTTCTTACAGCATTATACATCTCTTCACTAACAAAACGTTCAGGGTACTCAACAAAGCACTCTTCAGGTTTTATCAACGAAGCCTTAATATATAGTAATGGCAAAATCTTAGATGCTTTATCAATAAAGTTGACTCTTTCGTTTTCGTTTGCACCTTCAACCAATGCACAAAACTCTACGCAAACTGTAACAAACTCAACGCTGTTTTTACCATAAACATATTCGTCCATATCTATATATATAATTTATTCTTTACAATATAATCATAAACCTTTTCTGTTATACTGAACAGTGCAGGTTTACCGCACTTAAAAGAGTCCCTTACCATTGTTGACGATATACCAATTACGGGAGTATCGCATAGGGTTACATTTTTAGGTAATGACTCTCTGTCAATATCAAATCCGGGACGAGGATAAACAATAATCTTGAAATTCTCCAATATGTAGTTGTATTCTCTCCATTTATTGAATATAATCCAATTATCAGCACCTATAATAAGCGAAAAATTGTGCTCGGGATAGCGTTTGCACAACTCTCTTAATGTGTCAACGGTATAAGAGGGGATAGGTAGAGACAATTCAATATCGCAATATTTTATTTTTTTACATCTCTCAATGGCCTCTTTTACCATAGCAACCCTATGTTGCTCGTCAGATAGTTTTGAATCTTTTTTTAGGGGATTTTTAGGTGTAACACTAATCCATAGCTCGTCAATATCTGTATTATTGCAAATATGCTCTGCAATAATCAAGTGCCCTATATGAATAGGATCAAACGAACCCGAAAAAAAGCCAATCTCCATTTTTGTTATTTCTCAATGAACTCTTTAATAATAGTCAAGGCTTCGTGTTTTGCTGTATCTAAATTGTCATTAATAACAATCTTGTCAAACTTAGGAGCAAAACTCATTTCGTATTCAGCCTTACCCAAACGTTTCTCTATGGTCTCCATAGTGTCTGTGTTTCTGCCTATCAATCTTGAGCGTAATTCCTCAATATTCGGAGGCATTATAAACATTGAAAGAGCCTCTGAGCCAAAAATATTTTTGATATTTACACCTCCGACAACATCAACATCAAAAACAACATTCATTCCACTCTCTCTGATACGTTCCACTTCGCTTTTAAGAGTGCCGTAAAAGTTATCCTTATATACCTCTTCGTACTCAATAAAATCGCCTTTGGCAATTCTTGCTCTGAACTCATCAGGTGATAGAAAATAGTACTCCTTGCCATGTTTCTCTTCACCCCTCGGAGCGCGCGATGTAGCAGATATTGAAAAAGCCAAATTTAGGTTACAGCCTAACAAGTAGTTTATTATAGTTGATTTACCCGAACCCGATGGTGCTGAAAATATGATTAACTTACCTCTCTTCATATATCTTTGTTATAATACATTAAGAACTTGTTCCTTAATCTGTTCCAACTCATCTTTCATCTGAACAACAATTCGTTGAAGTTCGGCATTGTTGGCTTTTGATCCCATTGTGTTTATCTCTCGACCCATCTCTTGTGCAATAAAACCAAGTTTCTTGCCTTGTCCCTGTTTTGCAGCCATAGTCTCCAAGAAATAGTTCAAGTGGTTATCCAATCGGGTTTTCTCCTCATTGATATCAAGTTTCTCAATATAGAATATAAGTTCTTGCTCAAATCGGTTTTTATCATAATCAACCTCTTTGATTTTCTCCAAGTTCTCAATAAGACGATTTTTTATCTTTTCAATGCGCTCTTTTTCGTAAGGTTCAACGCTCTCCAATAGAGCGCGTATATTGGCAATTTTAGCTTCAAAAATTGATTGAAGCATAGCGCCCTCCTGTTCTCTGAATATTGATAGAGCATTAATAGCCTCTATTACTCCGTTAACGATAGCTTCGCTTTCGTCTTCATTCACCTCTTTAACTTCTGTAGTTATGGCCTCAGGCATTCGGAGTAATATTTCAAACCAATTTTCAGGAATTTTAGCTCCAATTTCGTTTGCAGCATCAATAATCTGTTCCTTATATTTTTTTACAATAGGAACATTTATGCAAGCTCCGTTTTCTGAAGCAATATTATCAACTCTAATTGATAGTTCAACCTTTCCACGCTCAACAAGTTTTGCAATTTCGCTTCTAATGCGTCCATCAATAGGAGAGTAAACCGAAGGCATTCTCACCGATAAATCCAATTGCTTGCTGTTAAGCGATTTAATTTCAATGGATACATCTCTGTTGGGAAGTTTAACAACAGCTTTTCCGTATCCGGTCATTGAATATAACATAATCTTAAATAAATCTTTTCTTCTTTTTGTACCGCGAAGATACAAATATCTATCGTAATATCTCTACTCTTTTAAAGAGAAAGTCTCTTTTAGAATGTCCATTTTAATGCAAAAGTAGGAATGGCATAAAAGCGGTTGTTTATGCCATCTGTAGGCCAAACAAAGTTGTGGCTTAACTCTAATTCAGTACCAATGCTCAAATTCAAATCGTCATCAACTTTCTTTAACGCATCTAAGTTAAACCAAAACTGGGGTTCACTTGTAAAAACAAGCCAACCGTTTAGTTTTTTATCAAAAGCGAGGTCGGTATAGCCCGAGAATGTACATAAACCTTTTGCAAAATTTATACCCCATACTGTGGTTAACTGCCAACTATGTTTATATCCTTTTGCTTGTCTTGCCAAAAAACGATACATACCTTGTACCGAGAATGTCTTTTTAAAATCTTCACTTGCCCAATTGTAAGCAATACCGCCTAAGTAAGCATCATCGTACCCGCCCATCTCAGATAATCCGCCGTTATACTCAATATGTATGGCAACAGGAGCTTTCCAGAAACGAAATTCACGAGCGAACTCAACATACGCACTCATCATTGTATTGCCACCAAAATTACCATCAATAAAAAAGTATGTGCTTCCCCATTTGTCGGGAGTAAAGTTCTCGATTGTTGCTGTTAGGTGTGGACGGTTAGGAGTTGGTCACCGTAAGCAACATTACCAAAATCGTAATGCATCTGAACATTTAATTGAGCAAACAAACTGCATGATGTAATAATAAAAGCTAATGATAATAATATTCTTTTCATATGTGATAAATTTGCATACAAAAATAGTGTATTATTGTATAATTTCAATTAATATCTCTTAAAATCCACTCTTTTTTTGTATCTTCGCAAAATAATCAGAAATGAGTACGTGGCTATACCACGATTAGTAATGAGTAATTAGTAATTAACTGATAACTGAAAGCTAACAACTAACAACTA
>JAGBHI010000002.1 GCA_017935575.1 Bacteroidales bacterium
ATTTTTCTTTGTTCATATGCGACAGATTCTTGATGTCGCAAAATTACGTTTTCAAATCCGTTGACTCGAAAAATCTCTGTAACTAACTATATTTCAATAAATTCAAAGAACAATTTCAAATTTTAATGGGACAGTAGTGAATGTTACTAATTATTTCTTTGGAAAATTTTGATTTACTATTTTTATGCATGTAAATAAAACGTGGGATTGAAAAAAAGAGATATGAAAAAGTTATCGGTTATTGAGTTGGATAGAGTATCAAAAGAGGAGTTTAAAACTATTGATAAGACTCCTTTGGTTGTGGTACTTGATAATATAAGAAGTTTAAATAATGTTGGTTCGGTTTTCCGTAGTTCTGATGCTTTTAAACTTGAGAAGATATATTTATGTGGTGTAACAGCCACTCCCCCTAATGCCGAAATTCATAAGACGGCTTTGGGTGCCGAGGATAGTATGGAGTGGGAGTATGTTGAGGATACTAAAGCGGTTGTTGCAAAACTTAAACAAGAGGGGTACAAGATATTTGCTGTTGAGCAGGTTCAAAATAGTATAATGCTCGATAGGGTTGAGCTTGATAAAACCAATAAATATGTTCTTATATTGGGCAACGAGGTTAAGGGTGTTCAGCAAGAGGTTGTTGATATGTGCGATTTTGCTGTTGAGATACCTCAATTTGGTACTAAACACTCCCTCAATGTATCAGTTGCCGCAGGTATTGTTATTTGGGAATTCTTTAAAAAGTTGCAGTAAAAATAAAATAGACCAATTGGACTTATTAGCCTAATAGGTCTAATATTTAAAAATAAGTACGTTGCTAAAGCAAATGCTTTGTATGCATGCTGTGTCCCTACTTGGCTGATAGCTGAAAACTGACAACTGATAGCGCTACTCTCCAAACAAGAAATTGATGGGGAGTTTTTTTATTGCATAACCTTCGGCGAGTAACCACTCAATTGATTTTGGGAGTGCCTCTTTAAGGTTGCGTTGGGCTTTAAGTGAGTCATGAAAAACTATAATTGACCCATTACGAGTATATTTTTTCACATTGTTAAATACCTCGTCGGGTGTTAAGTTTTTACTATAATCTCGGCTTACTACGTCCCACATTATTATGTTGTATCCTGCCTTTTGAAGTGCAATTTTTTGTCTGAACCTCATATGTCCGTGAGGGGGTCTGAACAGAGGGCTGTCAATTAGTGTATTGGCTGCCTCAACATTTTTCAGATAGTTTTTTGTGCGGTACTTAATACCTTGTATGTGGTTTTGGGTGTGGTTACCGGTGTGATGCCCTCTTTTTAATATCTCTTGGTATAACTCTTTGTGGCGGGCAACGTTGTCGCCTACACAAAAAAAGGTGGCTTTTACATTGTAATGATCCAATATGTTGAGTACCCAAGGTGTTACCTCAGGTACAGGACCATCATCAAATGTCAGATATACAGTTTTTCTTTTACGTGGTATCCTCCAAATGGTTTCGGGATACAACATTCTGTATGTATATGGTGGTTGTTCTATCAACATATTTCAATATATAAATTTATGCGGCTTCGTTGCCAAATAGGTCATATCCCATCTCTTGGAGCGGGTACAAATATTTTTTTGCACTCTCCTCATCTCCATTTTGGATAAAGAACCTAATTGCTGTTCTTAATGTGTATTGATGTTTATAAATGTCTTGAGATAATGAGTTTAGTTTATCTTCGTCAAGTGAAGCAAACCAAATCATATATTCCAATGAGTTGTCGGCAATCTCAGTTAGCAAGGCTTTTCCCTTCTTTGTCTCTCCCAAACTGTAATATGCCATAGCCGGTTGAATTGAGAGGTAGTCGTGTTTTACGGCTGTAGAAGGTATTTTTTCGCACATATAGTCAAGTGCTTTTAGTGCCTTCTCCTCTTCACCTTCCAACATAAGGGCGTCAATAAGGTCAACAAACAACATTCTCATGGTATAACTCATACGACGAATATTTTCATCTAAATATATATCTGGGTTGTCAATTCCGCCCCATTCAAATTTATTCATCATATTGTCATACATGCTTTCGGTGTCAATCATGCTGTCGTCTTCTTCAATTTCGCTCTTAACGGGTAAAATCTTATATGCCAATCCCACTCTTACAAAGTAGTCGCGTAGGTTCACATACATATCAGGGCCAACAGTAACAGCGTAATATATTGGTCTCTCCCAACCCTCTTTTGATATTGAGTTTATCATACTTAAAACAGCAATTTCGTTAAGGGTAAGACTACTCTTATTGGTAAAGTCTATATTAATTCTGTCAACAATTCTATCGCGTAACTTTTCGGGTATTTTATCTTCAACAGCCTCTTTATCTACATCAATATACATCTTCTCGCAAGGGATATGGTCAACCGATATTCCGTATGCCGGAATATCTTTTGTCCATTTCTCTTCAGAGAAAAGGAAGTTTAGAGCATCGTTTAAAGATTGAGGCTCTTTGTTAAATCGGTCTAAAATATATGCATACACCAATTTGCCATTGCCATATCTGTTCCAATCCATATCAATTGGCAGAGGTGTTGATTCGTAGGCTTGACTCTTCATTTGGTCAACATACCAATCGGTTTGCAGATAACTTAAGTTACATACTCTCACATCGGTTCTGTAACCCTCTGTCTCTTGTGCATACCACAATGGGAAGGTGTCGTTATCGCCATTAGTGAAGATTATTCCGTTAGGTTCAATACAACTTAAGTAGTTTTTTCCAAAGTCGCGTGCCGCATAACGTCCTGCGCGGTCGTGGTCGTCCCATGTCTGGCTTACCATTTGAAGGGGAACAAACAGACATAGTATAGTTGCCAAACCTGCAACCAATGCGCTATCTTTTTTGGTAATGTACTTTTGTAAAAGATGATATACTCCGGCAACGCCCAATCCAATCCATATAGCAAAGGCGTAGAACGAGCCTGCATAGGCATAATCCCTCTCTCTCGGCTGATATGGCGTTTGATTTAGATATATGACAATTGCCAAACCTGTCATAAAGAAGAGGAAGAATGTAATCCAAAAGCCTTCAATGCCCTTTTGCCCTGAGTATGCTTGATACAATAAGCCTATTAAACCAAGCAAAAGTGGTAGCATATAAAATACGTTTCTGCCCTTGTTCTCTTTAAGTTCCGATGGTAGAAATTCGGCATCGCCCTCAAGATGTTTATCAATAAAGCTGAAGCCTGTAATCCAATTTCCTTTGTGAATTTCGCCGTTACCCTGAATGTCGTTTTGACGACCTGCAAAGTTCCACATAAAGTAACGCCAATACATAAAGTTAACCTGATAACTCAAGAAGAATTTAATATTCTCTATAAACGTAGGTTTGTTTACTGTTTTGGTACCGTTTGTGGTATTAACTCTAACAGGTTTGCCTTTAAAATTACTCCACTCTTTGTATGCCTCAACGTGGTGTGCTTGTTGGCTGTACATACGAGGGAAGAGCATATTTAATTCAGGATTATAAATATAATCTCTCTTATGGTCAGTAACCACGTAGCGGTCGGGTTCGTTTTCATCGTTTTTGATAGCTCGTTTCCAGATGGCTTTGCCCTCTTTGCTCTCGGCATTTCCGTTTTCATCACGAACTACATCTGATACAAATGTATAACCGAAAGCTAAAGGTCTTTCGCCATATTGTTCGCGGTTAAGATAGCTTGCCAATGCAAATACATCTTCGGGAGAGTTTTGGTCCATAGGGGTATTTGCTGTTGAACGAAGCAGGATAAGTGCATACGAAGAGTATCCTATAAATACCACCATAATTGCTGTAAGAACCATGTTAAGCAATCTTACATTTACTGTTTTTTTGACAAACATAAATATTGCAAAAGCGGCAGCAATCACTAACGATATAATTATATTATCGCTTACAAAAGGAATACCAACCATAATAATGCTGATTAAGAAAGATACTCTTAATCGCATCATGCTTTTTTGTGTGAATGTTTCGTACAATCCCCAGCACATGCAACCTATAACCAAGAAGAAATATACTACCACTCCTGTGTTATAAGGCATTCTAAACAGATTTACAAAAAGAAGTTCAGCCCAACCTGCTACCTTTATAAATCCGGGAACCAATCCGTACAATATAAAGAATATGAGCATGAACGATACCAAAAGTGCTATAATAGAGCCTTTTGCCGTTGGTGCTTTCCATTTCTTGTAGTAGTAAACAAGAACTATTGCAGGGATACATAGCAAGTTAAGAAGGTGTACGGCAATAGATACACCCATTATATATGCAATAAGGATAATGTATCGGTATGAGTGTGGCTCGTCGGCATGGTTTTCCCATTTAAGTATAAGCCAGAATACCAATGCGGTACAAAAAGATGAGTAGGCATAAACCTCGCCCTCAACTGCCGAGAACCAGAAGGTATCGCTGAATGCGTATGCAAGTGCTCCAACTGCTCCTGACCCCATAACAGTTATAATTTTTGATAAAGAGAAGTCGTCGTTTTTGATAACTATCTTTTTTGCAAGGGCAGTAATTGTCCAAAATAGCAGTAAGATAGTTGCCGCACTAAACATTGCCGACATAAAGTTTATGCACCACGCCACTTGTGTGGGGTCTGATGCAAAGTTGGCAAAGAAACGCCCTGTAAGCATAAAAATGGGGTTGCCGGGTGGGTGTCCCACCTCTAACTTATATGCCGATGATATAAACTCGCCGCAATCCCAAAAACTTGCGGTAGGCTCTAACGTAAGAGTATAAACAATACCGGCAATCAAAAACATTGCCCAACCCAATACGTTATTCAATTTTTTGTATAATTCCATCTATTTAGTTGTTAGTTGTTAGTTTTTAGTTGTTAGTTAACGAGCATTCGCTCGTTGAATTAGTAATTAAAAAACATTTCTAATTTCTTATTCCTAATTAATCATCAACAGTCTTTCCTAAAAGTGTAGCTGATGATGAGTCGTAAATTTCGACCATCACTCTGTCGCCAATATGGTATTTACCCTTATCAAATACAACGGTTTTGTTTTGTGGTGTTCTTCCACAAAGTTGCTCGCGAGAGCGTTTTGAAAATCCCTCAACCAAAACCTCAAAGCGTTTACCTATATCACGACGATTACTCTCTGCCGAGAGTTCGTTTTGCAACTCAATCATACGTTGCAAGCGGGCAATTTTAACCTCTTCGCTGATATTATCGGGTAACTTCTTTGATGCAAAAGTTCCGGGACGCTCAGAGTATTTAAACATAAACGAAGAGTCAAAACCAACTTCACGCATAAGCGATAAGGTCTCTTCAAACTCCTCTTCAGTCTCAGAGTGAAAACCGCTGAACATATCGGTTGAGATACCGCAGTCGGGTATATATTTTCTTATGGCTGCAATTCTCTCCAAGTACCATTCGCGAGTATATTTACGGTTCATCAGTGCCAAAATTCTGTTTGAACCCGATTGTACAGGCAGGTGAATATGGTTACAAATGTTATCGCACTCGGCAATGGTTTTCAAAATCTCATCGCTCATATCTTTAGGGTGCGATGTGGTAAATCTTACTCTTATGCCTTCGCCTGCATTTTCCGAAACCATTCGTAATAGTGTTGGGAAATCGGTCTTTTCGCCGTTTTCGTCAACGTACATATACGAGTTAACATTCTGTCCCAAAAGGGTAATCTCTTTGATACCCTTCTCTTTAAGCGAATTAAGTTCGTTTATGATGCTTTGGGGCGGACGGCTTCTCTCTCTTCCGCGAGTGTATGGTACAATGCAGTATGAGCAAAAATTATTGCAACCGCGCATTATCGAAATAAATCCCGATATTGATTTACCTATCTTCAAAGGGAGAATATTTTTGTAAGTCTCAACGGTTGATAGGTTTATATTAATAGCCTTTTGACCGCACTCAACCGCACCTACAAGGTTTGGAAGGTCGGCATATGCGTCAGGTCCTGCTACAAGGTCAACGCCATGTTCGTTAATCAACTCCTCTTTAACCCTCTCAGCCATACAGCCAAGAACTCCAACAATAAGTTTTCCCTTTTTTTGTCGGAGGCTGTTCATAAATTGCAAGCGACCCAAAACTTTTTGTTCGGCATTATCTCTAATGGAGCAGGTATTCAAAAAAACTGCATCGGCATTGTTTATGTCGTCGCAAAGGGAATAACCGCAAGTCTCCATAATAGAGGCTACAACTTCACTGTCCGCCACATTCATTTGGCAACCATAAGTCTCAATAAACAGCTTTTTATCCTCAGACATACTTTTTTATCAGAATAATTTGTAAATTTGAACGCAAAAATACGAATAAGCGAGCAAAATAATATCAAGTTTACTTGAATATTTTACAGCGAGCGAAAGTATTTTCGAGGTTTACCTCAAAATTACGAATAAAAAGCGAGCAAAATAATATCAAGTTTACTTGAATATTTTACAGCGAGCGAAAGTATTTTCGAGGTTTACCTCAAAATTACGAATAAAAAAGCGAGCAAAATAATATCAAGTTTACTTGAATATTTTACAGCGAGCGAGAGTATTTTCGAGGTTCCACCTCAAAATTACTAAAATCTAACAGATAATCAGTAGATTTAAATAGTTATATTTAATTAAATAGAGAACAAAAATATAAAAAACAATACAATTATGGCATTTAAAACATTAACAGCCCAAGAGGCAGCATCGCATATATTCAACGGTGCAAAAATAGGTTTTGGCGGATTTACTGCATCAGGTACCCCAAAAGTTGTATCAGCTGCTTTGGCAGAGAAAGCTGAAGCAGAGCATGCTCAAGGTAACGAGTTTAAAGTATCGTTATTTACGGGAGCATCATCGGGCGATATGCTTGACGGAGCTTTGGCTCGTGCAAAAGCAATAGATGCACGTACTCCATACCAATCAAACAAATCATCGCGCGAAGGTATCAATAAAAACGAGATACAATATTTTGATATGCACCTTTCGCATTTAGCTCAAAATCTTCGTTACGGATTTTATGGGAAATTGGATTTTGCCATAGTTGAGGCTTGTAAAGTGTATGACGATGGACGCATAATTCCGTGTATGGGAGTGGGTATTGCTCCAACAGTGTGCGATTTGGCTGAGAAAGTTATAATAGAGTTAAATCACCATACACCTGAGGCAATAGAGGGTTTCCACGATATTTATCAACCAGCCGACCCTCCATGTCGCAAAGAGATTCCCGTTTATACACCATCTGACCGCGTAGGAGTGCCTTACATACAAATTGACCCCTCAAAGATAATTGGCGTTGTTGAGAGCAACTTGCCCGACGGTGTAGCTCCTTTTACTCCTGCCGATGAGGTAACTAATAAAATTGGAGAAAACGTATGTAACTTTTTGGTATCAGAGTTAAAAGCAGGACGTATTCCATCATCGTTCCTACCTATACAATCGGGAGTAGGTAACATTGCAAATGCTGTTTTGGGTTCGCTTGGTTCAAACCCTGATATCCCTCCATTTGAGATGTACACCGAGGTTGTACAAGACTCGGTTGTTGGTTTGATGAAGAGCGGAAAATGTAAGTTTGCCAGCGGTTGTTCATTAACCGTAAGCGATGCTGTGATGGACGAAATTATAGCTGATGTTGACTTCTTCCGCGATAAAATTGTGCTTCGTCCACAAGAGTTGTCAAACAATCCAGAGGTGGTTCGCCGTATGGGACTTATTACCATAAATACAGCTCTTGAGGCAGATATTTTCGGTAATATAAATTCAACACACGTTACCGGTACTAAAATGATGAACGGAATAGGTGGTTCGGGCGATTTTACCCGTAACGCTTATCTCTCAATATTCACTTGCCCATCTGTGGCAAAAGGCGGTAAAATCAGTGCCATAGTGCCAATGGTATCGCACCTTGACCACAGCGAACACTCTGTATCAATACTTATTACAGAGCAGGGTGTTGCCGACCTTCGTGGTAAATCGCCACGTCAAAGAGCCGAGGCAATAATTGAGAATTGTGCGCACCCAATGTATCGCCCATTGTTGCGCAAATACCTTGAGATGGGTGCAGGACACACACCTCACACCCTATCGGTAGCATTTGCAATGCACACAGCATTCAACGAGACAGGCGATATGGGCAATGCCCAATTTTAATGATGAGAAGATATATTTTACTGATAATCTTAATATCTCTCTTTACAGCGGTAAAAGCGCAAGAGACGGTATCGGACGAGATTGAGTTCTCTGCCGACCGTCCCGGTATGGCAACCGGAACAACTCTTATGCAACACAAAAAGGTGATGTTTGAGAGTGGATTTGAGTTTAATTATTCAGAAGGCTGGAACTCACATTTGCTACCAACTGCATTAATACGCTGGGGAGTACTTCCCAAAATGGAGTTGCGTCTGCAGTACGATGGTTCGCTTGACAGAGAGGAGAGTTGGCGTTACAATGCGGGACCTCTTACAATTGGAACAAAAGTTGCCATATTTGATGCAAGTCAAAGCAAATGGGCTCCCAATATAGCCTTTATGGCAAACTTTGCCATACCTGTTCGTAAAGATGCAGGCGAGTTGTTACCAATGTTCCATTTGCTGTTTGATAAAGATGTATGCGATTGGCTAAATGTAGCTTTTGATGCAGGAGTGGAGTGGGATACATTTTTTGATAATCCACCAGCAACATTCTTGGCTCTATGTTTGGGCTTTTCAATAACCGACGATTTAGGAGCTTTTGTTGAGAGTTATAACTATATAATTCCAACACAAGTTAATGGAGCGGAGGGAGATTGTAACATTGATTTTGGTTTTAACTATATGGTATCGCCACGTGTACAACTCGATGTTTACTCATCAGTAAATTGTCAAAATCCGGCACAAAGCTCAAACATAGGAGTTGGAGTAGCCTGGTTAATAAATTAAGATAGCGACAGAAAAGGTTTGTTATAACCGATAAACTAAAAAAGGAAGTGCAATAAAATCTGAAATTTCACCCACTTCCTAACTATAACAGAATAGAAGATGCGAAAAGAACAACATGCACAATCAATAAGAGAGACTGTACAGAAACTTTCAAACGACGACTCTTTGAAAATTTTATGCAATTCGCAACAAGAGGGGGCTCCAATGCCCTCGGCTAAGGAGTTGCATGAGATTATAGAGCTTTGTCGTTCAATTATATTTCCCGGATATTTTGGACACTCGCGTGTTGATAGCGACACGTTGCCATACCACTTGGGTGTAAACTCGGAGAGGTTGTTTAAACTTCTTACCGAGCAAATTCTTGCAGGGTTATGCAGCGAATGTGGGTGCAAAGAGGGTATAAATATTGGAGAGTGCAGAGATAAGGCAAAGGATATTTCGTCGGAGTTTGTGGCTTCGTTACCCGAGTTGCGCAGAGTATTGGCCACCGATGTTATTGCCGCTTATAACGGAGACCCTGCTGCCGAAAGTTACTCGGAGGTTATATTCTGTTATCCTGCCATAAGGGCAATTAGCAACTATCGCATTGCTCACCGTCTTATGGAGTTGGGTGTGCCCCTTATCCCCAGAATTATATCTGAAATGGCTCACTCCGAAACAGGAATTGATATTCACCCTGCTGCTACAATAGGCGAGTATTTCACCATTGACCACGGTACAGGTGTTGTTATTGGAGCTACTGCAATATTGGGTAATAATGTAAAACTATATCAAGGAGTAACGCTTGGAGCAAAGAGTTTCCCATTAGATGAGAACGGCAATCCAATAAAAGGCATTGCACGTCACCCTATTATTGGCGATAACGTTATTATATATTCAAATGCTACTATTTTGGGCCGAATTACCATAGGCGAAGGTGCTGTAATTGGAGGTAATATATGGATAACAGAAGATGTTGCCTCGGGCGAAGTAGTTACACAGTCAAAAGCAAAACAAAGAAAAGATAAATAGAGGAATGAGTAAAAAGTTTGAACTTATAGCTAAAACTTTTCAAGGTATTGAAGAGGAGTTGGCTACCGAGATAGAGGCTCTTGGTGGTGAAGATATAGAGATAGGACGTCGTATGGTGTCGTTTAAGGGCGACAAGGAGCTGATGTATAAAGCAAACTTCTTTTGTCGTACGGCTTTGCGTATTTTAAAGCCTGTATATTCTTTTAAGGCAACAGATACCGATGAGTTATATGCCAAAATAAAGGAGTTTGATTGGCAAACAATTATTACACCAAAGGGAACTTTCTCAATTGACTCGGTGGTAAATTCGGACGATTTCCGTAATTCACGTTTTGTTACATACCGTGTTAAAGATGCAATTGTTGATTATTTCACTGAACTTGGTGGTGAACGCCCTTCGGTGCGATTAACAAATCCAGATATATACCTTAATGTGCATATCTCGCATAATGAGTGTACTATATCTCTTGACTCTTCGGGTGAGAGCCTTCATAAACGTGGGTATCGTGTTGCACAAACTGAAGCTCCTATTAACGAGGTGCTTGCTGCCGCTATGTTATTAAAGGCAGGTTGGGACGGTTCAAAAGATTTTGTTGATCCCATGTGTGGTTCGGGAACTCTGCTTATTGAGGCTGCTCTTATAGCAACAAATACGGCACCGGGTTTGTATCGTAAAGGATATGCATTTGAGAAATGGAACGATTTTGATGCTGACCTTTTACAAGAGATTTATAACGACGACTCGCGTGAACGTGAGTTTACACATAAAATTTATGGTGCCGATATCTCTCCGCAAGTTATAGAGATTGCCCGTCAAAATATAAAGGGAGCAGGCATGGAGCGTTACATATCGCTCGAAGCTAAATCAATTCAACGTTGGGAGGAGGCTCCTCAAAATTGTTTGGTGGTAACAAATCCCCCATACGGAGAGCGTCTTAACCCACGCGATTTAGAGGAGATATATTCGTCGTTGGGTACAAAATTAAAACATATATTTACAGGTTGCGATGCATGGGTAATCAGTTCATCAATGGAGGGCTTTGACAAGATTGGTCTTAAACCTTCACAAAAAATAGCCTTGATGAACGGTTCGTTGGAGTGCGAGTTCCGCGAATACCAAATTTTCGGAGGCACATACAGTCAGCACAAAAAGGCTGTTGCCGAGGGTAAAACAGCAACTCCACAACGTAAGGAGAAGAGCAAATTTGCAAAACGTGATGAGTTTAAGAGAGAGGGTGGCAAAAAAGAGAAAACTTTTGCCAAATCAAACGATAAGAAGAGATACTCTTTTGATGACCGTAAAGCCCCTAAAGAGTTTAAACCTAAGAGAGAAGCAAAACGCCCCGATTTTAAACCTCAGACTGAAAAAACTACACCAAAATTTCCTTATGAGAAGAGAGAGTTACATGGTGATGAGTTTGTCTCAAAATTTGTAACATTCCGTCAGCCTTCAATGCTTGAGGGAGCCTCATCGGGAGATGCAAAACAATTTAGAAAACGTAAAAAAAAGGAGGAGTAATGCTAAATAATTTGAGAGTACTATCTGTTCTATTAACACTGTTTTTATCAATATTTTCAGTAATGGCACAAAACAGCAAAGAGTTGACACTGCAACACCTTATGCCCGGTGGTAAAAATTATTCGTCAATAATGCCCGAAAATATGAGACAATTGCAATTTGCAGGCGACAACTATATTTATGTAAAGGCAGGAAAAGTTATTGTTGGTACATTACCCGATGCGAAAGAGCAGAAACTTATAACTAAGGAGGAGATTGATTTAATACTCTCAAATATTGGTAAAGATACCCTTAAAGCAATACCTCAGATTGTTGCTTCAGAGGAGAACGGCTCAATAATGTTGCGTTTTAAGCATAAGAACAGAGCATACAAAATTGATTGTAACACAAAAAAATTGGTATCGGAATATAACTTCAACAGAGGAGATAAACATGCCGAGTACTCGGCTGAGGCTGATGCTTATGTGTCAACAACCTATGATACTTTGCATTTGCATCTGCCAAACGGCAAAAGAGTTGTTATGACCTCTGATACGGCAAAAGATGTATCGCTCGGCTCAAACTATGTGCATCGTAATGAATTTGGTATAGAGAAGGGAATATTTTGGTCGCCCGGCGGTAAATCGGTAGCATTCTATCGTATGGACGAGAGTGCAGTAAAGGATTATCCACTTGTTGATGTGAGTGCGCGCCAAGCAGAGCTAAAGAGCATAAAATATCCTATGGCAGGTATGAAGAGCCATACCGTAAAAGTGGGAGTATATAACCTTAAAAGAGGGAATACGGTTTATCTTAAAAGTGGCAAAACCGACGAAAGGTATTTTACAAATATAAGTTGGTCGCCCGAAGGTGATAAAATATATATTTTAGAGGTAAATCGCAAGCAAGATACCTGTAACCTTGTTTGCTATAATGCAAGAAGTGGCTCAAAAGAGGCGGTGCTCTTTACCGAAACAAGTGATAAATATACCGAGCCCGAGCACCCACTTATATTTATATCGGAGAATGAGTTTATATATATATCGCGCCGAGATGGTTATCGCCATGCCTATATCTATAATACCAAAGGAGAGTTACAACGACAACTCACTTCGGGCGAATGGGAGATTTTAGATGCAAAAATATCTGCTGATAAAAGATTTTTATATATAACCTCTACTGAGGCTTCACCCATGGAGCGTAATCTTTATAAGGTTAATATAAAAAATGGAGAACGCGTGCGAATAACTCCTGAAGCAGGAGTTCATAATACTCAAATATCTCCGTCGTTTAACTACTACATTGATAACTTCAGTAACAATAATACTCCGCGAATTATTAAAGCTGGTTCTCTTAAAACTCCCGGTAAAGATGTTGAGTTGTTGAGGGCAAAAAATCCGTTCAACAAATTTGATATGCCTGTGGTAATTGAGAACGGAACAATTATTGCCGCCGACGGAGTTACTACACTATATTACCGTATGACACGCCCGGCAGAGGTTGATTCAACAAAAAACCTACCGGCTATAATATATGTATATGGTGGTCCTCATGCACAACAGGTAACCAACACCTTTATGTGGAACTATAGAGGTTGGGACATATATATGGCACAAAGAGGTTATGTTGTATTTACCCTTGATAATAGAGGGTCGGCAAACAGAGGATTGGAATTTGAAAGCGCGACGCATCGCAATCTCGGAAAGGTTGAGCTTGCCGACCAATTGCAGGGTGTAGAGTTCTTGAAATCGTTACCCTATGTTGATGCAACACGTCTTGGAGTTCATGGTTGGAGCTTTGGCGGATTTATGACATTGAATATGACTTTGAACAATCCCGATATGTTTAAAGCTGCAGTAGCAGGAGGAGCAGTTACCGATTGGAAATATTATGAGATTATGTATGGTGAGCGATATATGGGAACACCGCAGGATAACCCCGAAGGTTATAAAAACTCAGACATGAATTCGCTTGCAGGTAATCTTAAAGGACGTCTATTGCTTATACATTGCGATACAGACCCCGTTGTGGTGTGGCAACATACTCTCCGCTTTTTGGATAGCAGTATAAACAGCGGTACTTATCCCGACTATTTTGTATATCCCGGACACGGACATAATGTAATAGGTCCCAACCGAGTACATCTATACGAGAAGATAACTCGCTATTTTGATGACTTTTTGAAGTAATTATTAGTGTAAATCATATATAATTAGCTCAGTTAGCCCATCGGCTGATTGAGCTAATGTTTTATAGAAATAGCAATTTCTGATAGTTATAAACACTAATATCTTATAACCAAAATAGTTATATTGTTTTATTACCAAATTTAAAGGAATGGCATGAAGAAAAAAGATAAAAACTAAAATAAAAATGCGTAAACATAAAAAAATGTCTCATATTAATAATATCATTTAAAAAGTTTTTATATCTTTGTCGCGTGTTGACTAAACTCAACGCACTATATATAATGGCATTTAGGCTGTTGTTCTGTTAAGAAAAACGACCAATTTTTATACAGACGAACAATAAGCACAACAAATGCCCACTCCGTTTGGCGTGGGTGTGCTTATGTCTGTAAGGGTGCTTGGTCGTACCTTCTTAACAATGAGCACCTCCCACGTTTCCTTTTTTATAAAGTTTGCGGTTGCCATCATAAACAGGCAATATACTAACTTTATAAAAACAGATCTTATGAAAACTAAAATCTTATCTTTGATGCTCGCTATGGTATCAGTATTAGTCCTCTCTTCGTGTTCAGAGGATATTGATCGTCCCGGCGCAGGAAAATTGAAGCAATCAAGTGTGACTATTAATGTAGGTGAATCAGCTCAATTGGGATTTACCGGTGAAGAAAGTGCATGGGAAATAGGAAATCCAAAAATCGCAAGTGTAACTTCAGATGGCGTAGTTACAGGATTACATGTAGGAAAGACAAATCTAAGAGTAAACTGGTCATATTGTGACATTACAGTAAAATCTTTGAATAATCTATATTTAGATCCTTGTGTGTCTGACTTTAATTTAAAAAGTGAGTCTATAAAGAATGCAATGGAGTATAAACAAGATTTGAATAAAACATATAACCTTTCATATAGTGCAGTTGCGGTAAATAATACCCTTATTGTTGATGGAATAGTAACAGTTAAAGATGAAAGTGACAAAGAGACTCCTTATAGATTATTGTTTTATCCTGAATTATCTCCTGAGAACCTTGCAGATGTAAAAGATCCTTTGCAAAAAGCAGTATCACGATATGTTTATATGTTTGGTGATAATGGAAATTTGACAGGAGTCGGTGTTGTAATGGATCCTAAAAATCAAGAATTCTTGACAAAATATTTGTCAGACAGATATTGCTCAACCTCTACCGAGAATGAATATATAAGTATTGATGACAATGTATTAGTTAAAACTGATTTTGTAGATGATAAAATTACTGATGGAAACAATAATACAAAAGTATATGTTGAAGATGCATATTTGGTAGCAATGTATGTTCCCAACAATCAATTAAAAGCAGACGAAGATATTTTTGCTGAGATAAAAGCCGGTATTGAGAATAGTATAGGTATCAATATGGATAATAAAGATTTTATCAAACGCAAAGAATTTGACGTTATGCTTACTGCAAAAGAAGGTGGTGTAGCAGAGGTGAAAAATATAAAAGGAGAGAGTAGTGCCGAGCTTAATGGAAAAATGATAGAATATGGTAAACTTTATTTATCAGCAATTGCAAACCCTGAATATCAATTTGGAGGTTGGGGCGAAAATAAAGATAATGGAGAAATATCTATCGTATCATATAAAGCTATTGATACTTTAACCGTAACAGATAAAATTGATTATATAGCATGTTTCGGTAAACCATTTGAGGTAAAAGTTACAGTAGCAGACGAAAATCAAGGTTCTGCAAAAGTATCTTCTCCAACCGAAAAGGATAAAACTTCTTTGAATGTAACAGAATATGAGAAACTTACATTTGAAGCAATACCAGCAGAAGGTTTCCAATTTAAAGAGTGGCAAGACGCAGCAGGAAACGTAGTAAACAAACCTGCAAAATTTGAGGAAACTTTTAAAGAGGCGGTTGAATATAAAGCAATCTTTGAAGAGGCAATCTATAGCGTTATAGTTAAAGTAGAGGGCGAAGGAGAAATAAGTGGCGTAATAAAAGAAGAGGAAAAAGAAGATATAGAGATAAAAAAAGATGAGAATGAAAAAGGAGCTCTTAAAGATAATGTCCAATATGGTAAAACAATAGTTATTACAGCTAAAGAAAAAGCGGATTCAGAGTTTGTCTTTACCGGTTGGGCTTCAAAAGAGACAGTAATCTCTACAGCAAAAGAATTTACTATAACGTTGACTCAAGATACAGTAATTAATGCACAATTCAAGAAAATTGAATATAATATTACAACAAAAGCAGGAAAGGGCGGAACAGTATCAAAAGGTAATAAAGCAGCAATTAATAGTGAATTTGAGATAATTGCAACTCCTAATGAAGGATATATATTTGACAAATGGGTATCAAAATATACAGTAATCCAAAATAAAAAAGAAGTTATAAAAGAGGTAATAATCTCTCAAAATGCAGAAGATATATATATGTATGAACCTGATACATTGAAGTTCAATGTGTCGCAAGATTCAACTATTACAGCGCTATTTAAACCATTACCTTGCGATGTCTCATTCTCTGTAATAGGAGACGGAAGAGTTACAGGAGCTTCAAAACTTGTAAATGGTAAAGATGTTCAGTATTTACATATTGATGGAAGAATGAACCAATTGTATTATGGTGATTCCATAAAAGTATTTGTATCAAAAGAAAATACAGATTTCAAAAATTGGAGATTATCAAAATATAGAGAGTGGGAACAAACTTTTGAAGATGAAACCAAAGCTCCGGAAGATAAAAAAGTAATTGTTTCAGGAGCAGAAGTTTCAACCCAAAACGTCTATATAGCTGTATTAACTCCCGAAGAATTTAAATATGACTATTGGTTTACTGATAACGTAACAGGCAAACGAGTAAAACAAGTTGTTAGAAAAACTGCAACATCGTACTATAACGCAGTTATAGAAAAAGAGTTATTGTCAGCTAAAATAACTGCAAATAATGGAGGAAAAATTGTAGGACGTGGTTATTCAAGTGTTAAACCCGGAGAGAAATTAACAATTACATCTCAACCCAACACAGGTTATGAATTTGATTACTGGACAATAAACGGCAAAAAGTTAGAGGGAGAGACTGAAGAGACTATTATATATGAAAGTGAAAATGGAGAGGAAACCGAAAATCTTAACGAAGCAAAAATAGATGAAAAGACAAAAAAACCAATAGTAAAAACAAAAATAACAACTATTACCACTGAAGCCGGAGATGTAATTACAATAACATCACAAGGATCAACGCTTACTACAAGAGATATTTATGCTAATGTAGCAGTTGAAGCATTCTTTAAGTTGAAAAAAATTGAGGTAAAGGTAACCGCTCCTAAAGAAGAGGGAGAGACTGAAGAAGAAGGAGAGACTGAAGAAAAAGGATATGTTTCTGTTATAAGCGGAGCTACAAAAATAGATAATAATACATATTTGATTGATTATAATTCTCAGATAACAATTCAAGCTACACCTGCTGAGGGATATATATTTGAAAGTTGGAATGTAGGGGATCAAGTTGTAAGCACCAATAATCCTTATACCACTGCTAAAATTACAGACGAAGGTAAAGAGTTTAAAGCAATTTTTGTAAAACAAGAGGAAGTAGTAGAGTAGATATTCATATAATCTGCCTTAGCAAGGCTTTAAATTTTGTTGTTAATATATATGGGTTGCATGCGCAACCCATATATTATATAAATATGATAGTTTTATGATTAAAGAGATATTAAAAATCCTACCTATATTACTTATGCTGGTCTTGCTATTTACAGCATGCGAGAAAGATAATAAAAATAGTAATGGTGGTGATACTCTTACCCCTTCATCTCATAATGTTATAATTATGACTAATGGAGGAGAGGGCAATATTCAAAAAAAAGAGATTCTTGCTCTGACAGGAGAAAAGATTTTACTTCAGACTCGAGTTGACGGTAATTACACGTTTAAAAATTGGACTAATAAAGGAGAGATTATTAGTTTTAAAAATCCTTCGGAGATTTGCGTGACAAAAGATATGGAGATAGTTGCTAATTTTGCTAATAGTAAAACAGCAATTGAGTTTATTGATTTGGGATTAAATGTGAAATGGGCAACTTTCAATGTAGGAGCAGGAGCTCCACATGAATTTGGGGACTATTTTGCCTGGGGAGAAACCAATACAAAAATAGAGTCAGGCTATTATTGGGATTTTTATAAATATTGTTCAGGAACCTACAACTCTATTGAAAAATATAATAGTGTAAAAGATTATGGCTTAGTAGATAATAAATATTATCTTGAATTGGACGATGATGTAGCTTATAAACAGTGGGAAAAAACTTGTCGTATGCCTACCAAAAATGAGTTTGAAGAGTTAATTGAAAATTGTAATTGGACTTGGACAACTCTTGAGGGAGTAAACGGTTATAAAATAGTTGCTAAAAACGGCAATTCGATATTTCTTCCTGTTACCGGATATATAAAAGGAGTGTTACATATAAATAGTCAGAGTGGTAATTATTTTACATCATCTCTTGATAAAACGGTACCTTATGAGGCCTGTGTCTTAAAATTTACATCGCAAATAAGAGAGATAAATTCTATGAGTAGATGTTATGGAAATATGGTTCGCCCTGTCTCTGACTATTAATCCTTTTAAAAGTTGCAATATAGCAAATAAGGTGCTTAATTACCCTCCCATTTCGTTAACTACCTGTTTGCGAAATGCACTTGGGGAGATACCTTCATATCGTTTAAAATATCTGCCCATATACGATTGGTCAGGGAATCCCATTTTATTGGCTATATCCTGCATTGATAGTTGTGTATTATGTAAAAGTACTTTCATCTCAAGCAGTGAAAAATTATCAATAATCTTTTTAGCCGAAGCACCAACTATGTTGTGGCATATATCCGACAGATATTTGCATGAAATACATAATTTGTCGGCATAAAAGGTAACCTCTCTTTCGGTTAAACAGTTTTTGTGTATTAAATCAATAAAATCATCAAAGATTTTATTTCTTGTAGGCTCCATTGCATTTTCATCATTGCTATGGAGCTTTTGATATTTGTCGTAGTTGTATAGAATAAATGCGTTAAGAGTACTTTTTATTATTTGTGTGCGGTATTGATTATCAATATCATTATATATGGTTCGGGTCATTTGCATAAATGATTCTACCACAACTTTATTTTCTTGAGATAGGAGAAAGAGCGGGTTTTGTTTTATCAGTCTGTATAGTGTTGGACTTACATGAGCGCACATGGCTCTGAAAAGCGAACTACTTATTCCCAAAAAGAAAATTTTAAGGTCCGGTGATACTTTTTGAATTTTAACTATGGAGTTAGGCATGATAATTACCTGAGTGTTTTTTGATATTAGCAAGGGTTTCAAGTCAATAAGAATGTTTATTTCTCCCTCTAAACAAAAAAGTATTGCTCCGTTTTCTGTTTTGTCAAACCATTCACTTTCAAATAGGCAGTTTCCCTCTTTTATAAAAAATAGTTCCGAATTATTTGATAATATATTAGTAGTCATTCTATTATTTCTTACCTTCTTATTATGATTAAATAGTTCAATTTTTAATTTGATTTGTAAAGATAGTTACTTTTTAGCAAATTTTTACGCAATTTGTTCCGAAAATGAACAGCATTATGCAAAATATGAAAGTGATAACCTCGCGAATATGAAGTATCTTTGCGCCCAAAATAGTGTTTATGGTGTAAACACTGTAAGCAAATATGAATATAAACAATTTATAAAATAAAAATTATGATGAAAAAATGGTTCAACATTAAGCACTTGCTAATTGTTATGTGCTGTTTGGTTGCCGGTTGTAAACAGGCTCCTGTTATGCCCGAGGCAACTTACGCTTGCTTGGCGGTTGAGAATACCGACAAGACTATTACTAACGAATATAGTGCAACCATAAAAGGAAGGCAAGATATTGCTATTATGCCTCAAGTTGGTGGTACTTTGACAAAACTTTGTGTTTCTGAAGGTCAAAAAGTAAGAAAAGGACAGGTTATGTTTATTATTGATCAAGTTCCTTATACTGCGGCTTATGAAACAGCAAAAGCAAATGTTGAGGCTGCAACTGCAGCATATGAGACAGCAAAATTGAATTATGAAAGCCGTCAAGAACTTTACAAAGAGAATGTGGTTTCTGAGTTTGATTTGAAGACAGCTAAAAACTCAATGCTTGCCGCAAAGGCTCAACTTGCTCAGGCAAAGGCTCAAGAGACAAATGCAGCAAATAGCCTATCATATACAGAGGTTAAAAGTCCGGCAGATGGAGTTGTAGGAACATTGCCATATCGTGTAGGGGCATTGGTTGGTCCCTCAATGATGCAACCCCTAACAACAGTGTCAGATAACTCTGATATGTATGTCTATTTCTCAATGACCGAGAATCAACTTCTTAATCTTGTAAGAGAGTATGGTTCAAAGGATAATGCTTTGAAACAGATGCCGGAAATTGAATTGCGATTGAACGATAAATCACTATATAGCGAAAAAGGAAAAATTGAGACAATAAGCGGTGTTATTGATCCCACAACAGGAACAGTGAGCCTTCGTGCAATATTCCCCAACAAGGGAGGTCTTCTTCACTCAGGAGGTGCCGGTAGTGTAATAGTTCCATCAACATATAAAGATGCAGTTGTTGTTCCTCAAAGTGCAACATTTGAACTTCAACATATGAACTTCGTATATAAAGTGGTTGACGGAAAAGCAGTAGCGGCTCCTGTACAAGTTCTTCGTGTTAACGGAGGTAAAGAGTATATAGTAGAGATGGGTCTTTATGCAGGCGATACAATTGTTGCAGAGGGAGTAGGTCTTCTTCGTGAGGGAACACCTATCAAACCCAAACAAGCTCCCGATGCTACCCAAATGGCTCAACCTACAAAATAATTTAGTCTAAGGAGGATATATAATGAATTTAAAAAGATTTATAGATCGCCCTATATTATCGGCGGTAATCTCAATTGTAATAGTAATTATGGGATTGATAGGTTTGTCAAACCTACCCATAGAGCAATATCCCGACATTGCGCCTCCAACAGTAATGGTACATGCAACCTACTATGGTGCTAATGCCGAGACTATACAAAAGGCTGTGATTGCTCCTCTTGAAGAGGCTATCAACGGAGTGGAGGATATGACCTATATGACCTCTACTGCGTCAAACTCAGGTTCGGCTTCAATTACAATCTATTTTAAGCAGGGAACCGATCCCGATATGGCGGCAGTCAATGTTCAAAACCGTGTTTCACGTGCCAACGGACGTTTGCCTCAAGAGGTTAAACAGGTTGGTGTTACAACAATGAAACGCCAAACAAGTATGTTGCAACTATTCTCATTGCACTGTCCAAACGGAATGTATGATGAGAACTTCCTCGCAAACTATATAAATATAAATATTAAACCTCAAATTCTTCGTATTACCGGTGTTGGTGATATGATGGTGTTGGGAGGTGAGTATAGTATGCGTATTTGGTTGAAACCTGATGTGATGGCTACATACAAGTTGATGCCTTCTGATGTTACTATGGCTCTTGCCGAGCAAAATATTGAGGCAGCAACAGGACAATTCGGAGAAAACTCAAAAGAGACCTTCCAATATACAATGAAGTATAAAGGACGTTTAATGACACCCGAAGAGTTTGGGAATATCATAATCCGCTCAACCCCTGATGGTGAAATCTTACGATTAAAAGATATTGCCGATGTTGAGATGGGTCGTGAAAGTTATGCATATGTAGGAGAGTTTAATGCTCACCCCGGAGTTATGGCAATGGTTTTCCAAACAGCAGGTTCAAATGCTACTGCCGTAAATGAGGAGATTGACCAACTTCTTGAGGAGGTTCGCAAAGACCTTCCCAAAGGAGTGGAGTTAGACCAAGTAAATAGTACTAACGACTTCTTGTTTGCATCAATCAGCAATGTGGTTCGTACACTTATTGAGGCTATCATTCTTGTAATTTTGGTTGTATATGTATTCTTGCAAGATGTTCGTTCAACAATAATTCCGTTGGTAGGTATTGTTGTATCGTTGGTAGGAACATTCGCATTTATGATGGTTGCAGGCTTCAGTCTTAACCTTATTACATTGTTTGCATTGGTACTTGTAATTGGTACGGTGGTAGATGATGCCATTATTGTGGTTGAGGCAGTACAAGCTAAATTTGATGCAGGTTATCGTTCGCCCAAGAAGGCGAGTGTCGATGCCATGAAGGGTATCAGTAATGCCGTAATCACATCGTCTCTTGTATTTATGGTGGTGTTTATTCCTGTATCTTTTATGGGTGGAACATCAGGAGTATTCTATACTCAATTTGGTTTGACAATGGCTGTTGCTGTAGGTATTTCGGCTATTAACGCATTAACATTAAGTCCCGCATTATGTGCATTGATGTTAAAACCATATATGAATGAGGACGGTTCGCAAAAGAATAATTTTGCTGCCCGTTTCCGTAAAGCATTTAATGCAGCATTCGGAACAATGGCTGAGAAATATCGTAAGATTGTAATGCTGTTTGTTAAGCGTAAATGGCTTGCATGGGTAATTCTTGTGGTATCGGTAGGTTTGTTGGGTTATTTCATGAAAACAACAAAAACAAGTCTTGTGCCAAATGAGGACCAGGGATTTGTTATTGTTAACGTAAGTGCTGCTCCCGGTAGCTCTATTGCACAAACAGATGCAATTATGAAAACCGTTCAGCAACGTCTTCAAATGATACCTCAAATTAAGTACCTTCAAAAGGTAACAGGTTATGGTGTCCTTTCAGGTCAAGGAAACTCTTTCGGATTGTTTATGGTGCGTCTAAAACATTGGGACGATCGTAAAGGAGAGGGAGATGATGTTAATAGTATAATAAAGATGATATATGGTCTTACAATGGACATTAAAGATGCTCAAGTATTTGCCATATCTCCGGGTATGATTCCTGGTTATGGTATGGGTAACTCTCTTGACCTTCACTTGCAAGACCGTGCAGGAGGCGATGTTACAGACTTCTTTATGACTTCGCAAAAGTATATGGGAGCTTTAATGCAACGTCCTGAAATATCAATGGCATATTCAACATTTGATATTCGTTATCCACAATGGAGCGTTGATGTTGATGCTGCAAAATGTAAACGTGCAGGTATAACACCAACATTGGTTCTTAGTACATTATCGGCATATTACGGAGGTCAATATGTATCAGACTTTAACCGCTTCTCAAAGGTGTATAGAGTTATGATGCAGGCCGATCCAAAATATCGTTTAGATGAGAAATCTCTTGATAATACATTTGTTATAACAGGTACAGGAGAGATGGCACCATTGAGCCAATTTGTTTCTCTTCAAAGAGTTTATGGAGCAGAGACATTGTCGCGCTTTAATATGTTTAACTCAATAGCAGTAAATGCTATGCCTGCTGAGGGATATAGTACAGGTGAGGCTATCAATGCAGTTAAAGAGACTGCTGCACAATTCTTACCTCGTGGATATGGATATGACTTCGGAGGTATTACCCGTGAGGAGAACTCTCAGACAAACAATACAATTATCATTTTTGCAATATGTATTGTGATGATGTACTTGATTCTTTCGGCTCTTTACGAAAGTTTCTTAATACCGTTTGCAGTAATTCTTACAATTCCTGCAGGTTTGATGGGAAGTTTTGCCTTTGCTAAGATGATGGGACTTGAAAATAACATCTATCTGCAAACAGGTTTGATTATGCTTATAGGATTGATAGCGAAAACAGGTATCTTGCTTACTGAGTTTGCTGTTGAGCGTCGCAGAGCCGGAATGGGTATAACAGAGGCTGCTTTAAGTGCAGCAAAAGCACGTTTGCGTCCTATCTTGATGACCGTATTGACAATGATATTCGGTATGTTGCCTTTGATGGCTGCACACGGAGTTGGAGCAAATGGTAACCGTTCACTTGGATCAGGTGTTGTTGGAGGTATGTTAATAGGAACATTAGCCTTGTTATTCATGGTTCCATCTCTGTATATAACCTTCCAATGGTTAGACGAGAAGGTTAAACCTCTGAAAAAACAAAAGACACAAGACCTTCAAATCAAACACGATATTGAAGAGGTTATTAAAGAGAAGAAAGCAGAAAAAGGAAAAGCCTAAAACCTAATGAGAATGAATATGAAAAATATAATATTAATTGCCGCATGTGCTGCTCTTTTGAGCAGCTGCGGTTTGTACGGAAAATATAAACCCGCAAAAGAGGTTCCCGAAGGGTTGTATGGCGAGGAGGTTGTAATAACAGATAGCAGTAGCATTGCAGATATTTCGTGGCGCGAAATGTTTACCGATGCAAAATTGCAAGCACTTATTGATACAGCACTTGTACGTAATGTGGATTATAAAACAACTCAACTTAGAGTTAAACAAGCCGAAGCTGCAATGATTCCTGCAAAGTTGGCTTATCTCCCTTCATTGGCGATAGCTCCTCAAGGAGGATATAATTATGTAGATATAAACGGTGGAGTTACAACAAAAACTTATACTGCTCCTGCATCGGCATCGTGGGAACTTGATTTCTTCGGAAAACTTACAAGTGCAAAACGTAAAGCACAAGCTACATTAGAGCAAACTCGTGATTATGAACAAGCAGTTAAAACTCAACTTATAGCAGGAGTTGCAACAACATATTATAGTTTGCTTATGTTGGACGATCAGCTAAAGATAGCTGAGGAGACAAAAGCAAATTGGGAGCAGACAGTAAAGACTGCTCGTGCAATGAAAAAAGCAGGTATGATGAACGAGGCAGGTCTTGCTCAAACCGAAGCAACATACTATAACATCAGTACAACAGTATTAACTCTTAAGGAGTCGGTAAATGAGGCTCAAAATACATTGTGCTTGTTGTTGGCTAAGACACCGCAATATATTGATAGAGGTTCTTTAAGCGAGGCTGTATTGCCAGAGAATATTTCGGTGGGAGTACCTGTAAGTGTATTATCGCGTCGTCCCGATGTAAGAGCTGCAGAGCATGCACTTGAGGCTGCATTTTATGATACAAACAAGGCTCGTGCATCGTTCTATCCCCAAATATCTCTTAGCGGAACAGCAGGTTGGACAAACAGTGTGGGATCAGCAATAATGAATCCCGGAGAATTTATAGGATCAGCTCTATTATCACTTGTTCAACCAATATTTAATAGAGGAGCTCTTGTGGCAAACTTGAAAGCTATGAAAGCTGGTCAAGAGATAGCTTTGTTAGAGTTTAAGAAATCAATCCTAAAAGCAGGTAGTGAAGTAAACCTTGCGTTAGATAAATATCAAACAGCAAAGGCCAAAACCGAGTTTTATACAAAACAGGTAGCTTCATTAGAAACTGCAGTAAAGAGTACACAACTTTTGATGAAACACGGTAGTACTACATACTTAGAGGTATTGACTGCACAGACAACTCTTTTGAATGCACGTTTAAATCAAGTCTCAAACAAGTTTGTTGAGATACAAGGAATGATAGAGTTGTATCGTTCTTTGGGAGGAGGTCAAGATTAATAAATCAGAGAAAGACAATCTTATATGGCAGGTTACAGAAAATGTAGCCTGCTTTTTTTATCTATATAGCTTTTAAAAATCATAAACTAACAATATGTTTCCCTTTGTAAATTGATGCAATTAAATTACCTTTGCAAATAGCTGTTGATATAACCATATCAACCTGCCTATAAAGTATAAACAAATAAAAATAACATATATGAATATCCTTTTATTAGGTTCGGGCGGAAGAGAGAATGCCCTTGCGTGGAAAATAACACAAAGTAACAAATGTGATAAGTTGTTTATTGCTCCCGGTAATGCCGGTACAGCTAACGTAGGAACAAATGTTGCAATTAAGGCCGATGACTTTGATGCAGTGAAAGAGTTTGTCCTTCAGAATAACATCAAAATGGTAGTGGTTGGTCCCGAAGACCCTTTGGTAAAAGGAGTATATGATTATTTTAAAACAACACCTGAATTATCATCTATACCTGTTATAGGACCCTCAAAAGAGGGTGCACGCCTTGAGGGAAGCAAAGCCTTTGCAAAGGCTTTTATGATGCGTCATAATATACCAACTGCAGCTTATAAAGAGTTTACAGCAAAAGAGTATGATGATGCAGTAGAATTTTTAAAAACATTAAAAGCACCTTATGTGCTAAAGGCAGACGGTTTGGCTGCAGGAAAGGGAGTACTTATTATTGATAACCTAAAAGAGGCAGAGCAGGAGTTAAAGGCAATGCTTGATGGAATGTTTGGAGAGGCAAGCAGTACTGTGGTTATTGAAGAGTTCTTATCGGGAATAGAGTGCTCGGTATTTGTACTTACAGATGGTGATAGTTACAAGATTTTACCCGTTGCCAAAGATTATAAACGTATAGGTGAAGGCGATACTGGTTTAAATACCGGAGGTATGGGTGCTGTTTCGCCAGTATCGTTTGCCGATGCAGAATTTATGGCAAAGGTTGAGGAGCGAATAGTAATTCCAACAGTTGAAGGTCTTAAAAAAGAGGGAATTGAATATAAAGGTTTTATCTTCTTAGGACTTATAAATGTAGAAGGAGAACCAATGGTTATTGAGTATAATGTAAGAATGGGAGACCCTGAGACAGAGGCTGTAATGTTACGCGTTAAGTCGGATCTTGTTGAATTGTTTGAAGGAGTGGCAGAAGGAAATCTTTATAATAAGGTTCTTGAAATAGATTCACGTTATGCAGTAACTGTAATGTTGGTATCAGGCGGATACCCCGGTGATTATGAAAAGGGAAAAGAGATTACAGGTCTAACTGATGTTACAGATAGTATTCTTTTCCATGCGGGTACAACATTAAAAGATGGTAAAGTAGTTACATCAGGCGGTAGAGTTATTGCTGTTAGTTCATACGGTAACAGCAAAGATGAGGCATTGGCAAAATCGTTTGAGAATGCTCAAAAGATAATCTTTGATAAAAAATATTATCGTAGAGATATAGGCTTTGACCTTAAATAACAGAGAAGTGGTATCACGAAGAGATTATGGGACGATAAGCATACCAACAAACTTGGTATCTCATATTTTATGTATAATTGTAGCGATGGCATTGACTGTCATCGCTTCAATATTTGTATCTCCCCAAAGTGCCACTTTTAACGGTTTTATATCTTTATCATTACCATTTGATTGGAGTGTTTCATTAATCTCTCTCATAATAAATTTTGCCATAACGTTATTGCTTGTTGTTATAATTTCAACAATTGCTAATAGGTTCTCAATAACTACATTACTTTCTCTGTTCCCTACTCTTTTTTTCTTGATGTTACAATGTTGTAACCCTTTATTATCCTTGACATTGCAAATGGGTGTTGTTGGAGCAGTAATGGTATTGGGTTTTACATACTATCTTTTTGAATATTATGGAGCTGCCAGAGTGGAGAGAGTTGTGTTTGGCTCAACTCTTTTAATGTGTGCAACCCTGCTTGTATGGGATAAGATGCTCTTTTTTATACCTCTTTTCTGGATTGGGCTTCTGCAAATGAATATCCTTACTCTTCGGAGCTTTATTGCTTCTCTAATGGCAATAGCAACGAGTATAATTATGTACATATCTATTGACTATCTTGGTTGGATTAATCCGGATTATATTGGAGCATGGCATAGGATAAAGGATATTATATCTTTAGCAGATTATAAAGTTGTTTCGGTAGAGAGCCTATTCCAGATGGCATATATTATTCCGGTCTTTTTGGTTGTTTGCATATATAATATAAGCATGTTGTATAGCGATTCAAAAGATAAGATTTCAACAAAAAGATATATAGTATTCTTAAATACAATATTTATATTCTCAGTATTGATGATGTTGTTGAATCCTATTGATAAAAATGAGTATTTGCCTATTTTTAATGCCTCTTCGGCAATACTTGCTGCCCGATATTTTAACACAATACGTAGTAAAGCAAAATTGAGATTTTTATTATTGTTTATTCTTACATATATTACAATATTTATAGTATGGATTTGGTAGCATATTTATCTGATTGGGGATATTGGGGCTTATTTATAGCCTCATTTATAGCAGGCTCAGCCTTCCCGTTTTGTTCAGAGGCTGTTCTTGCAATATTATTGGCAGCAGGATTTGATGCAAATCTCTCATTACTATTTGCTACTATCGGAAATTTTTTAGGAGGCACTACATGTTATTATATTGGCCGTTTAGGGAAATTAGAGTGGATTGATAAATATCTGCATATAAAATCCGATAAACTTGAGCGAGCAATGAAGTTTGTACAGAAAGGTCCGGGAGGTTTGATGGCATTCCTCTCATTTTTACCAGCAGGGGGTACTGTAATAGTTGTAGCTCTCGGGTATATGAGAGCAAATCTGTGGATAACAAACATCTCTATGCTTGTAGGAAAGTTCCTTCGATACTATTGTATAGTAAAGGGTGTTCAGTTTTTTATGTAGGAATTACTAATATAGTTCGTTGATGAAGATTGATAAAATAGATTTTGGCAATCAACCTCTCTTCCTTGCTCCCATGGAGGGAGTTACAGATGCCTCGTTTAGGCTTATGTGTAAGGAGTTTGGAGCTGATATGGTATATACAGAATTTGTTTCGGCAGATGCCCTTATAAGGCATGTTAATAAAACAGAGGCGAAACTCTCTATCAGTGATGAAGAGCGACCTGTTGTAATTCAAATATATGGTCGTGAGATTGAGCCTATGGTTGAGGCTGCAAAGATATGCCGTGAAGCAAATCCCGATATATTGGATATAAATTTTGGTTGTCCTGTAAAGCGTGTTGCAGGGAAAGGCGCAGGGGCAGGAATGTTGCGAAATATACCTCAGATGCTTGCTATAACACGAGCGGTTGTTGAAGCAGTTGATATTCCGGTTACTGTAAAAACCCGTTTAGGCTGGGACCATGACTCAAAAATAATAGAGACCCTTGCTGAGGAGTTACAAGATTGTGGTATTGCAGCACTTACAATACATGGACGTACCCGTAGTCAAATGTACACGGGTAGTGCCGATTGGGATTATATAGGGAGAGTAAAGGCAAATCCCAAAATTCGTATTCCTATAATAGGTAATGGAGATGTAACAACCCCTCAAACAGCCCAAGATTATTTTAATAAATACAAAACCGATGCAATAATGATAGGACGTGGAGCAATTGGTGCGCCATGGATATTTCGTGATATAAAAGGGTATCTGAATAATCCTGAGACATATACCCCTCTCTCGGTTGAAGAAAAAATGAATGTTTTTCGTCGTCAAATGCGCGAAAGTATAGCCCGATTAGATGAACGCAGAGGAATTCTTCATATTCGTCGCCATCTTGCGGCAACCGATCTTTTTAAAGGAATTCCAAATTTCAGGGATATTAAAATTGCAATGTTACGCGCTGAAAAAGAAGATGAATTAAACTCAATTTTTGATACAATACAAAATAAATATCTAAATAACAGTTATTAATTATGAAAAAGTTAAGATTTATAATATTGGTATTATCAATATTTGCTTTAAATTCGGTTATGTATGCAGAAAAGACACCCGTTAAACATAATTATGTATATAGCGATACTACAATTGCCGAATTTGATAAAGTTAGTATAGTAAACGGTATAAATGTTGTATATACACAAAGCGAAAGTCAGTCAGGAAAAGTAAGAATTTATGCGCCGGAAGGAAATGACATTATATCGCTGACTTCAAAAAATGGATTATTGAGTGTAAAATACGGAAGAGGCTATCGCAGAGATTTTGGAGTTATCATTGTTTATGTATATTCAAAAGAGTTGAAGAAGGTAGCATGCTCTGTAGGGGCTAACTTTAAGGCCGAGGGCTTAGTTTCAGGAAAAACTTTAGCTCTTAAAGTTGCTCATCAGAGTCAAATCAGAATGAATAATATTGTATATGATGAGGTAAAAGCTAAACGTGGTATAGGTATTGGAGATATTATACTTTCAGGAGAGGTTAAGAAGGCTTCCTATTCAATAATAGGAAGAGGTGAAATAAATGCTGAAAATCTCGTTGCCGATGATGTTAATTGTAAGATATTTGGTCTTGGAGATATAGGTTGTCATGTCAATAAAGAGATTTCCGTTCGTAGGTTAGGACGAGGTGCGGCATATTGTAAAGGAGAGTTGAAAATCTCAGGTAAGAATAAAAGTATAAGAGAAATGCCATCTAATGGTAAGTTGCAATAAGACAATAAAAGAGATAAAAACATCGTTATAAGTAATGATTATAAATCATGTAATTATAATATGAGAAAGTTGGTTTTTGCAACAAATAACAAGCATAAATTAGAGGAGGCACGTAAAATCTTAAATGGTTCAGTAGAGGTATTATCTCTTGCCGATATTGATTGTAATGCCGATATCCCGGAGACAGCAGATACCCTTGAAGGTAATGCACTTATAAAAGCCCGTTATGTAAAAGAGCATTTTGGATATGATTGTTTTGCCGATGATACAGGTTTGATGGTTGATGCTCTTGATGGAGCTCCTGGAGTATATTCTGCTCGATATGCAGGAGAAGATTGTAACTCTCAAAAGAACATGGATAAATTGCTTGTTGAATTAGAGGGTGTTGATAACAGACGTGCTGCATTTGTAACATGTATAGCGCTTTCGTTGCGAGGAGGCGAGCATATTTTTAAAGGAGAAATAGCCGGTATTATAACAGAAACAGCTAAAGGAGATGCAGGTTTTGGATATGACCCTATATTTAAGCCTTTTGAGTATGATAAAACATTTGCAGAGTTGGGAGATGATATAAAAAACAAGATAAGTCATAGAGCAAGAGCAATGGAGCAACTTGCAAAGTTTTTAAATAATCTTATTGATTAATTCTCTGAATGAACAATTATATGAAAAGAGTATTCATAACCTTGATATTAATGTTTATCTCTGTTGCAACAGTAGTTGCACAGTCTGAGATGTTTGAGTGGAAGATGTATTCTGCTTTTGACAACCCTAAACAAATTATAGAAGGTAAGAACTATATATATATTCTTGCTAATGGATATTTGTATTCATATGATGAGAATTATAATGAAGTAAGAGAGATTACAAAAGACAATCTTCTCTCTGACACAGAGGTCTCTATGATAAAATATAATTATGAAAGAGATATATTGGTGGTCGCATATTCAAATAGTAATATCGATATTATTACTAAGGACAGAACATATAATATTCCATATATCAAAGAGGCTGTAATGACAGCATCAAAATCAATAAACAATATAAATTTTGTAAATGAGAGAGATGAGATTTATGTATCAACAGATTTTGGAATAGTTATTATAAATAGTAAAAAATTTGAGATTAAAACAACCTTTGACCTAAAACTAAGAATTCTTGATGCAACATATTTAGATAATAAATATGTAATGATTGATGAAGAGCGATATTTAAGTAGTTGTCTTGAGAATAATATTCCATACGAAATAAACAATTGGGAGAGCATTTATAAATTCCCTACCATTCCAAAGACCATATTGGCAGTATCAGGCGCATTATGGATTCAAACTGCAGGAGAACTTTGGATATACACTTCAAGTGCAGGAGTTAAAAATGTAGCTTATGGTAAGTATAATATTATGGAGCAAAACATAGAAGGAGATATTTATACATATGGGGCTAACTCAACAATTGAGACTTTTTCGTTAGATGCAACCTCTAAAGATAAGATAGTATTACCACCGTATATAGGATATACTCCTATATCATTGTCTTCAAATAACAAACAGAATAAATATTGGTTATTAAGCAATAATGCGATAGCTTCATATAAACGAGTAAAAGATAATGATAAAGACAGCTTTACCTTAACCGATACCATACCTATGGTTAATGAAATGGCGGTATCAATTCCTTATTCGCTGTCAATTTTAGGAGAAACTCTCTATTGTCTCCCTGCAGGAATATGTTTGGATAATGAGAGCAGTTCTTTTTCATATAGTAACATATCATATCTAAAGGGTTATAGATGGCACAATATATATGGTATTGATGTCCCAAGTCCTAAAGATAAACCTGCAAATGTAACCAACTTTAAACTTCCATCAAAATTGGCGATGCACCCCGATAACGATGAGATTGCTTACGTTGGAACATGGTTTGATGGATTATATAAATTTGAAAAAGGTAAGTATAAAGAGAATTGGAACTATATGAATAGTCCCATAGTTGGAGCTGCAAATAACTATGCAAACCAGTTGAGCTGTTTATCTTTTGATAATAACCGTAATTTATGGATGACAAGTTATAGCCCCGAACAGGCAGTTTTGATATTAAAACCTGATGGTAATTGGGTGGTATATGAACATATTGAGCCTATGATTGATCAAAAATATATGTGCAATATGATACACCCAAAACAATCTGCAACCAAGTGGTTTATCTCAAATGACCCTACAAAATCATTTGTACTCGCACTCAATATTAATGGTACAATTGAAAATGTAAAAGATGATAAATATAAGAAATTCTCAACTTTTACCGATCAGGACGGAAAAACTATAGATGCAACATCTTATTTTTGTATAGAGGAAGATTTAGATGGCAGATTATGGATAGGAACAGACAGAGGGCCTATAATATTAACTCGTCCTGACAACTTCGCCGCTTCAAACTTTGTTTGTCAGCGAGTGAAAATTGCCCGTAATGATGGTACGAATAATGCTGACCTTTTGCTTGACGATGCAATTGTAAGAGCAATAAAAGTAGATGGTGCAAACTGCAAATGGATAGGAACATTTGGTAATGGAGCATATCTGTTGAGCCCTGATGGTTTAGAGACTATATATCATTTTACAACTGATAACTCGTTGCTTCCCTCAAACAATATTTATGACTTAGCCATAAACCAAACAAGCGGAGAGGTCTTCTTTGCCACTGATAAGGGATTGGTTTCATTTAGAGCTGAGGCAGCAGAGGCTCAGGAAGATTATGATAATATATATGCATTCCCAAATCCTGTTCGTCCCGAACATACAGGAGTAATAACCATTACCGGTCTAATGTTTAATTCACTTGTAAAAATTACCGATACTGTTGGAAATCTAATATATCAGGACTATTCTCAAGGAGGGCAAATCGTATGGGACGGAAATGCTACCAATGGAAAGCGAGTAAAGAGTGGAGTATATTATGTTTGGGCTTCCTCATCTGATGGTAAAGAGGGAGTAGTAACCAAGATTGTTTTTATTAATTAATAATATCTGAATTAGCATATAATCTATATTGTATTAATGGTAAGAATGGTTACATTCTTACCATTAATATTTGTTTGTATATTCTTATAATATCGCTTCTTTTAATTATAAAATCAGGGTACTCTTCGCTATTTATAGCCCTTGCTAAAAAGTCCTCTCCTTGCTTTAGCAGAATTCGGGCAATCATTCCATTACTATATGTGTCAACCACATAAAGTTTTCCAGGTATAGGATTTTCCTCACCTTGAGGATAACTCCACAATGCAATCATATCTCCCTTTTGGTAATTGGGATATAGAGAGTTGTCCTGTATTCTATACCATAACGATATAGGAGTATTATGAACCTGAATTGAAGAAATTTCAGTAATATTATTTTCATCATTCAGAAATTCTAAAACATCTAATTGAGGATTGCGAGCTAATGTAGATGGAACAATAGGAGCAAAATTACCCATGCTATTTTCAATATTAGTAGCAGTTCCTATAACATAATTAGATGTCATCTCTTTCTTTTCTGTTTCCTGCTTAAGAATGTCCCCTTCTCCTGTCAGTAGCCATTCGGCAGATATGCTTGGGAAGGTCCTCATAATTTTCTCTAACGTACTATAATTGGGCTTTGAGCCTCTCTCTATATCGTTGAATGTTGTACTTGATATACCTATTTGTTCGGCAAATGAACGTCCGCTCTTAAAATTTAAGAACTTCCTTAAATAGCTAATTCTTTTATTTATAGATGTTTCCATATCTTGTAGTTTGTTTATTGCTCTAAATAATGTTAAAAATGCAAACAAAACACATTAAAAATTTGTTTATGATGTGCAAAGCTAATATATTTGTCCGTATAAAACAACAATTAATACAAAAATGTAAGTAATTCTGTTCAAATGCAAAGTAACAATAAAATATAGATAAATCAAAATGGAACAAAAAAAATTAATTTAAAATTTTTCAAATAGAAAATTTTTATTTTGTGAGTGATAAATTAGTGTTTTAAAAATTGAGGCAATTAGTTAAATAAAGATTATTTATTTAGACAAAATGAACATTGTATTTTAGAGTTTGTTTTTCTTAGTAGCCACCTAAAAATATTCATATTATGGATAAAGGTTTTGATTTGTTTCAAGATAGATTGTTAGAGATTCAAGATAATCTTTACAATTTTGCTTATATGCTGACATCTGATAAAGAGGAGGCAAAAGATTTGTTGCAAGACACGACATTAAAGGCTCTTGATAATCGTGATAAATATATTGATAATATAAATTTCAAGGGTTGGGTTTTTACTATAATGCGTAATATATTTATAAATAACTATCGCAGGGTAGTACGTAACCAAACAATGATTGACCAAACAGAGGATTTATATCATCTAAACTTACCGCAAGAGTCAGGTTTTGATACTCCCGAAGGAAGTTTTACAGTAAAGGAGATAGGAAAAGCCATTGCCAGTTTCTCTGATGAATATCGCATTCCTTTCTCAATGCATGTAACAGGGTATAAGTATCACGAAATTGCAGCATATATGAAACTCCCCTTGGGAACAGTTAAGAGCAGAATCTTTTTTGCTCGCCAAAGGTTACAGAATATTCTTAAAGATTACAGATAGGATTTTCAATCCATTTGCCACTCTTTAATTGCATTATATATTTAAATCCTGCATCTCTCAAAAGAGCAAAAGTGGCATCGTATCCCTTTTTAATATAAGAGTGGATATGTGCGTCGCTATTAACTACAATAGGGATATTAAGTCTTTTAAGTAGGTTAAAATGTTGGGTATTAGGGAATAGAAAACCTTTTGTTTCAAAAGCTTTTGTATTAATCTCAACTATTACGTGTTTGTTGGCTATAAAATTAAAATAGTCATTAATAATATCGCAATACCATTTTGATGAAGTTATTCCGTTTTTATATGCCGATGCATTCATTGATATTTTATCGGCATGACCAATAAAATCATATCCGCCACAATTAATCATATTAATCATACTCTCAAAATATTTTTCCACTACATAGCGAATGTCTCCCTCGTAGTGAGAATCAATTATGGCTTTAAATTTTGAAGAACTCCCATCAATATCAAAAAATTCTCCTTTCTGATTTGGAATAAAATGTACAGAGGCTATTCGATAGTCAAGGTCCATATCTCTGAAATATGGAGTTGATGCATTCCATTCATCTCCTAAGAAGTCTATCTCCATACCGGTGTATATCTCAATCTGACCCTCGTACTTCTTTTTAAGTTTGTTCATCTCTCCAATATATTCGCAGACTCTATCTGCTCTCATATTGCATGATGATTTTATAGGCAGTGGAGAGTGAGGAGATACTCCGTATGAAGAGAATCCCCAAAGTATAGCAGTACTAATAAACTCCTCTATGGTGCTGCGTCCGTCGCAGAATGGAGTGTGGGAGTGATAGTTTGTAAGATTCATTTATTGGCTATTGAAAAATCAATTAAACGACGTTCCAAATCAACTTTTGCAATAACAATCTTTATCTTATCTCCCAAACGATACTCCTTGTGTAAGGAGCGTCCGCGAGCACAGTAGTTCTTTTCGTCAAATTCATAATAATCGTCCTCAAAGTCGCGGAAAGGAATCATTCCTTCACATTTATTTTCGTCAATCTCAACGTATATTCCAAATTTATTTATCCCTGATATAGTTCCGTCATAAACCATTCCTATTCTATCCCCAAGATACTCTGCTTGTTTATACTTAATAGAGGCTCTTTCGGCATTTGCTGCAATAATCTCCATATCAGAAGAGTGCTTACAGGCATCTTCAAGATGGCTTTCATTTACGCTTCTTCCTCCGTCAAGATATCGTTCAAGTAAGCGATGTACCATCATATCGGGGTAACGGCGTATAGGTGATGTAAAATGAGTGTAATAAGGGAATGCCAAGCCATAGTGCCCAATATTTTTTGTGGTATATGTCGCTTTTGCCATGGCTCTGATGGTTATTGTTTCAATTAAATTTGCTTCGGGACGTTTTTTGGCGTCGGCAAGCATGTTTTTAATTGAGTTTGTAAGTTGGTTACGTGTACCATCTGCTTTGAGAGTGTAACCCAAACGGCGAACAAATTTGGCAACATCTTCCATCTTAACACTATCAGGAAGATCGTGTACACGATATACAAAGGCCTTTTTAGATTTCCCCTTTTCTACCTTACCTATTTTCTCTGCAACAGTACGGTTGGCTAATAACATAAACTCTTCAATAAGTTTATTTGCCTCTTTACTCTCTTTGAAATATACACTTATAGGCTTACCCTTTTCATCAATTTCAAAACGAACTTCGCAACGGTCAAAATCTATTGAGCCGTTTTTAAAACGCTTATCTCGTAGTTTTTGGGCAAGTTGGTTAAGTTTCAAAATTTCGTCGCAATATTCACCATTTCCAGAGTCAATTATCATCTGAGCCTCTTCATAGGCAAAGCGTCTGACAGAGCGAATGACGGTTCGCGTAATGCGAGAATTTATTATTTCAGCATCTTCGTTAAGTTCAAAAATGGCTGAAAAAGCGAGTTTGTCCTCGTTAGGACGTAACGAACATAAGTTATTGCATAGTCTTTCAGGGAGCATGGGAATAGTGCGGTCAACCAAATATACCGATGTCGCACGTTTGAAAGCCTCTTTGTCAATAACCGAGTCGGGTTGAACATAATATGTAACATCTGCAATATGCACACCAATTTCGTAGTTGCCATTATCTAACTTTTTAATAGATAGTGCATCATCAAAGTCTTTAGCATCTTTAGGGTCTATTGTGAATGTATTTACTCCTCTGAAATCCTCTCGTCGCGAAATCTCATCTTTTGTAATCTCTTCCGATATTTTATCGGCGGCAGCCTCAACATTCTCAGGATATTTGTATGGTAACCCAAATTCAGCAAGAATTGCATGCATTTCTGTATTGTTCTCGCCAGGAGTGCCAAGTATGTCAATAACTTCTCCTTCAGGGTTTGAGGCTAAGGGGTCCCATGTTGTAACTCTTACTATGGCTTTATCTCCGTTTTTACCTCCCTTAAGCTTGTCAAGAGGGATATATATATCTTTTTCAAGAGTTTTGTTGTTTATGGTTAAAAATGCATAGTGCTTTTTAACTTCTAAAATTCCTACGAAGTTATTCTCGGCACGTTCAACTATCTCGTATATGCGAGCTTCAAACTCTTTGCTTCTGCGCCTTTTAATTAAAGAATATTTTACGCGGTCTCCGGATAAAGCATTTAAAGAGTACTCTTCTTTAACGGAGATAGGAGTACCATCTCCATCAGAAATAACCGAGAGCCCATTCCATTTTCGTTGGAATGTTCCTTCATATAAATCTTTTTTAGGATTACATCTGTATCTTCCGGGATCTGTTTCTGTCAAGAACATCTCCTTTTGCAATTTGCTCAATATATGAGCTATCTCAATTTTTGCAGGTTCGCTTTTGACGCCTATACCTCTTGCAACCTGTTTGTAATTATATATTTGGGTAGGTCGTTCTTTAAAGAACTTTTCAATACGTCTAATCATCTCATCTTTTGTAAGACGACCATTTGTAGCTCCTTTTTTCTTTTTACTTTTAGCCATATTCTCTGAATATTTAATTAAGAAACTTTCTCTTTACAAAGAAAAATATAAAATTGAAAATTCCCAATTGCTTTAATAATAAAAATAACTCATTAGTGTCCCATAAAATAATTAGGGACGAGTTAAACATTAAATAAATTAGGCCCATTAAAGCCGAATCGGTCTTTGTCATATTGAAATTTAGTTTTGTCAAAGAGGTCTTTCAAGTGTGTTTTGTCAGTAAGCGAA
>JAGBHI010000021.1 GCA_017935575.1 Bacteroidales bacterium
TAATGTTGTAGCTAAAGATTACCATATAGGTTACTCAGGAACAGCTTACAGCAATAAAACCTATACATTAAATGTTCCTTCGGCAGGAACATATACTTTGAGATATTTTGCTGAAACAAAAACAGAGACTATCACAAGTTCGGGAGCTATAGCCATATCAGGAGCAACAGTATCTATTGCATCGAGTGCCGAAAAAACAATAACAGGTCGTTGGAGTAGAGCTACTACTCTTAAAGCCGGAGATACTTGGCACATTGGTGCAGTTGTAGGATTGGTAGCAGAAGGTCAACTTCGCCGTTCGTTCCTTGCATACAACGAGAGAGAGCGAGCTGTTCCTTACCGCTCATTTATACATTACAACTCATGGTACGAACTTAATATTGACCGAAATAACGACTCCAACCCTCTAAACCGTATGACAGAGGAGCAATGTCTTCCTGTTCTTGACGCATGGAAAACCAACCTCTTTGATAAACACAATGTTGGGATTGATGCCTTTGTTTGGGACGACGGTTGGGACGATTTTAACTCATTATGGGATTTCCATATTGGTTTCCCCGACGGATTTTCTAATATAAACGAGAAAGCAACCTCTATGGGAACAGGCATTGGAGCATGGTTAGGTCCCGTAGGTGGTTATGGAGCATCAAAACAACAACGTTTAGCATATTGGAATAGCAATCATACAACTCAAATTTCAAACTTTGAGTTATCTAACCCCGAATACCTTGACGAGTTTGCTGCACGTTGCGCTCAAATGGTAAACGATTACGACTTCCGTTACTTTAAATTGGACGGTATCAGTGATCTTGGTAATGCAACAGGTCCCAAAATTGAAGAGGACGTTGAGAGTTTCTTGAATATGTTGAATGTACTTCGCAAAATAAAATATGACCTCTATTTTAACTGTACTGTCGGAACATGGTCTTCTCCTTTCTGGCTACACTTTGCTGATGCGACATGGCGTCAAGACGCAGACTGGAATTCAATAGGCAATCAAGGAGATTACCGTGAGAAATGGATTACATATCGCGACTATATGGTTTACAAGAACTACCCTCTTGCTTCACCTATTTGTCCTATCAACTCTATTATGACTCACGGATTGATGGTTACAAAATTTGGTCCGCCAAATGTTATGCCTCGTAACGATAGCGATGCAACAGCTAAAGGTATAATCCGCGAAATGCATTGCGCCTTCGGTTGCGGTTCGGGATTAATTGAACTTTATGTTGATAATGACCTAATGAGCACTATTGGAGAAGATGGTGAACTCTGGGAGGCTTTAGCCGAGTGTATTGTTTGGCACAGAGAAAATGAAGATGTTCTTGCCGATGCTCACTGGGTTGGAGACAATCCTTGGGACGGTTCAAAAGTAAATGTTTATGGTTGGGCTTCATGGAATGGTAAAAAAGCAACTCTTACCCTACGTAACCCAAGTGGTTCTACAAAGACATTCTCTACAACACTACGTCAAGCGTTAGATATTCCTTCTTTCGTATCAGGCAAAATTACTCTTACTGACGCTTTCAAAAACCAAACACAATATAGCGGTATCACAGGAGAGAGTATTGATATTGACGAAACAATCACATTCAATATGCCTGCATTTGACGTAGTAGTATTAAACGGAAACTGCGCTGAAGATATTGAAATTAGCGGAAGCATGACCGTTTCTAACTTAAATGGTCGTTCGGCAAACATTAAAATAACATACAACTCTCTTGACTATATGTCAAAAGGCTGGTTGCAAGTAGGACAACTCAAGGGTTGGAATGGGAAAAGTGCATTAACCAACGAAGATATAGCAAATATGTTTGTCCCCATAGGAGATGTTAATGGCGAAAATTTAGTAACATGGGCTTCAAGCGGTAAACTATCTGCAAAACAATATAATTGGTCAAATTTTGCTACACAAACAGGAAACCCCGTTGTTTTAATGATAGGAAATAATGCCTCTCTAAAAACAGCTACAGAAATTGCAATATTCAAATACACTCCAGACAATCAAGAACTATTATGGGAAAATGCTGATGGTGCTACTATAAATATTGCATCAGACAACATTACTCCAATATTTGGTAACGTTACCGATAAAGGAAGCGAAAAAGTAATACAAACTGCTCCATTCACATACCCTCTTGGTATTAAAGAAGAGAGTATCAATGCAGAAAACTTCAATATTTACACAACAAATGGAGAGTTAGTTATTGATGGTACCGAAGCAAACGATATAATTACAATATATGACCTTAACGGAAAAATTATAAATAAAGTAACAGCAAGCGGAGAAAAAGAGCAAATAACAATCTCTACAAAAGGCATATATGTAATAAGCATAAGCAATAACAATTCATTAATAAAGAGCGAAAAAGTTATAATAAAATAAGAGATATATGAGACTATTTAAGTTTTTAATACTCGCACTCTGTATTACTGCGTGTAGTACAAATCCCGAAGCGACAGTAATTTTCCCATCATTACAACAAGCAGGGGAAGCTACTGCCACTAACGAAGGAGAGAAATATATTCTCTCAAACAACTTGTTGTCGGTAGAATATATATTAGAAAATGGTAATTTAAAATTCAATGGTAGTGATGCATTACAGTTGGCCCCCGGAAGTGAACTATTTACAATAACACTTGCAGATAGTACTATCGTTAAAGCCTCTGAGATGACAATGACAACACCTCTATTAATACCTCTTAAAGGAGATAAAGAGGCTGTTAAAAAGTCAAATCAACACGATGGTTACAAACTAACAGCTGAATTTAAATATAATAATTTGACTATTGTTTGGAACTCTGTATTGCGTAATGGCTCTCACTACCTCAGAACAGAGATGGATATAACTGCTTCGGCTGATACTGAAATGAAAAACATAATTCCTATGGAATATACTTTAACAGAAAACGCCGATAGTGTAAAAGTTATAGGAGAAGTACGCGGAGCACCTCTCGCATCATCAAAGATATTTGCAGGCATTGAAAATCCTTTGGGAATTAACAGCGTTGAGAGCAATACAATTAAAGGATTATGGAGTCGAGCAACAACACTTAAAGCAGGTGAGACTTGGAATATTGGAGCTGTTATAGGATTAGTAGCAGAAGACCAACTACGCCGTTCATTCCTTGCATACCACGAGAGAGAACGTGCTGTACCATATCGTCCTTTTATACACTACAACTCATGGTACGAACTTAATATTGACCGAAATAACTTCCCCGACCCTCTAAAACGCATGGTTGAGAGTCAAGCAGTAGAGGTTATAGAGGCATGGCGTACAAATATGTATGAAAAACATGGTGTAAGCATTGATGCCTTTGTTTGGGACGACGGTTGGGACGAATTTAACTCATTCTGGGATTTTCATATAGGTTTCCCTAACGGATTTGCAAAACTTGATTCAATAGCCAAAACAATGGGAACAGGAATGGGTGCCTGGTTAGGTCCTGTAGGTGGTTATGGAGAATCAAAGGCACAACGTTTGGACTTCTGGAATCGCCACCATGAAAACCAAATTGACAACTTTGAGCTATCAAACCCCGAGTATTTTAACGCCTTTATCGCAAGTTGCTCAAATATGGTAAACAGCTACGATTTCCGCTACTTCAAATTTGACGGTATAAGTGATATTGCTAACGCAACAGGACCTAAAAATGAAGAAGATGCAGAGGGCATCATAAACGTACTTAAAGCACTTAGAGATATTCGCTATGACCTATTCTTTAACTGCTCGGTAGGAACATGGTCATCACCCTTCTGGTTCCAATATGCCGATGCGGTTTGGCGTCAAGACCAAGACTGGACAACAGTAGGAGATCAAGGAGATAACCGCGAAAAATGGATTACATATCGCGACCATATGGTATATAAGAACTTTACCATAGCATCGCCAATATGCCCCATAAACTCTATTATGACTCACGGATTAATAGTTAGTAAATATGGACCTCCAGCATCGGCTCCACACGATGATTCAGAGGAGACTGCAAAAGGTATTATCCGCGAAATGCGTTGCGCATTTGGCTGCGGTTCTGGATTAATTGAGCTATATGTTGATAACGACCTAATGAGTAGCGTTGGAGAAGATGGAGAACTTTGGGCTGAGTTAGCTGAGTGTATTAAATGGCAACGTAATAATCAAGATGTTCTTGCCGATATACATTGGGTAGGAGGTAATCCATGGAATGGAGAGAAAGCGGAAGTTTACGGTTGGGCATCATGGAATGGGAAGAAAGCGACACTTACTCTTCGTAACCCCAACTCAACAGAGCAAACATTCACTACTACTCTACGTCAAGCATTAGATATACCTTCATATGTATCAGGTAAAATCACTCTTACAGATGCTTTCAAAAACCAAACACAATATAGCGGTATCACAGGAGAGAGTATTGATATTGACGAAACAATCACATTCAATATGCCTGCATTTGACGTTGTAGTATTGAACGGAAAGTGTAAGTAAAATAGTTATTATAGCTACACGGTGCTAAGCACCTTAGTATTTAGATATAAGCAGTAGGTTAGTCGTAAGCAACCTACTGCTTTTTTATTCAAGGTTAAAAGAGTTTCTCAGCTTGAGAAAAGTAAATTATACAACACAACACACTATTAGAGTAATTGAAGGATTAGTGTTACAAAGAGAAGTAGTGTGTAAGATTACTAAGATAAATAGGATTGCTAAGACTACTACTAAAAGTTGATATTACAGAATATGACTTAGTTATCTTAGTCTTCGTAGATAGCTTAGATAGCTTAGCAAATAATGTTTTATAAGATGTATAATATGTTAGGTTCTTACTTTGCTCTTTCTCGGACAGAGCATGCTCTCTACCTTCTTTGACGGTATTGGAGCAATTGAAGAATTAGCCTAATAGTTGTATTCTATCTCTTATCTTTTTAATGACCTAAATGACCCTAATGACTTTAATTGTCAAAAAAGAGCTAATTCAAAAAGGATAGTAACGATGGAGTTTGCCCGTTATAACAAACCGTAAAAAAAAAGAGAGAAGTTAAAAACTTCTCTCTTCTCTAAGGGGCGGCTACCTACTCTCCCACTTGCGCAGTACCATCGGCGTTGTCAGGTTTAACTTCTCTGTTCGGGATGGGAAGAGGTGGAGCCCTGACGCTATAGCCACCTTAATATCTTTTTGACTTACTGACTCATTTCAA
>JAGBHI010000022.1 GCA_017935575.1 Bacteroidales bacterium
GCAATTACCTTTGCCCAGTACTATACTCCCAATTCGAGGGACACTTGGGTTGTTTCAAGGTGTCGTTTTCGAGTCCGACTTTTGCCATACAAACTTCAGAACTACAGTTGCTTACGACAAATTTACGAATAATTTTTGAAATGACAAAATCGAAGAGAGATGACTTCTATTTATAGCCATCTCTCTACGGTTTACTGAACATTAGCGCTCGCCTTCATCTTGCTATTACGCTTATGCGCGATTAGGTTTTGTAACATCTCCTCACTACTCTTGATTGCGTGAGCACGCAAGCATCGCTTAATCTCCGCAATCTGGTAGTAATACTTGTTGCCGATGGTGCTATAAGTGATTTTGCCGGCACTGCGTAGGCGTTGCAGGGTTTTGTCGCAGATGCAGAGATATTCGCATACCGCCTGCCCATCAACCCAATCCTCATCGAGGGAACTTTGCTGCTCTAACTTGGCTTTGCGGATATACTCATCCATTGCTTCAATTTTGCTAATCAGTTGCTGAAAAGCGCTGTGTTCGATTGTTAATACTTCCATAGTTCTTGGTTTTATTTGTTAAACATAAATGTATATCTGTGCGATTAGGATCGCTTCATTGTAAGAGTAGGGACTTGCGCCCGAAAAGGTTGGACAACGACACAAAAAAGCAGAGGAGTTGCCTCTGCTCACAATGATATATGGATATTTGTATTAGAATACTTCTGATAGATATTTTGCAGACATCAGTTTAGTGTAGTTGGTATATCTTGGAGCTTGTGGAGCAATACCCTTCTTACCCTTATCTAACTCAATATGCGGAATCTCTTTTGCTGGCTCCTTGAAATAGAGGATATACTTGTTTGTATCCTTATATTTCTCTATTCTATCAACCTCTGCAACATGGGTTATTGCTGACACTGGAGCAGTTCGATAGGCTGCGATATGCTTAATCTTATCAAGCATCGAAACCGAGATGCGAATCTGCCACCAAGCATTGCTATCGATAAATGCAGATTGAAAGCCCTCCTCTTGTGCAGGAACCACAATTGTATCAATATCCTCAACAGATATGCTTTTAGTGCTATTGCTTGTCGCAACAAACTCTTGAATTTCGTTATTAAATGGGATAAACTTATATAAAATTTTTCCCTCTTTATTCTCAAAGGTCTTAAACTCAATAATATCGGTATTCATTGTGAGTTGGCTCAATACATTCTCCAACTCGGCAGAACTATTATCTATAATAACAATAGCTGCAACAGGCTTCTCAAAAATCAACGACTCCAACAATGCATCTATGTTGCGATATCCCATTTCAGTTATCTTCGACTCGACGAGAGCCAGATGCTCAGGAGATTTAGCAAGATAATCAATGATAAATTGCTTGATTTTTCTACCACTCGGCTTGTATGATATCGCAAATTTGAGGAGTTGTGAACCGATATGTTTGTAAGCATCGTGAATGCCCAACTCATTCTCAATGATATATAGACGAGGGTTATTCGTAAAGGTAAAATCTAGCAAGTAACCATCAGGAATCGTAACAATGCTATCTCCGATTTTCTTCTTGATATCTATATAGACAGTATTGCTTCCAAATATATGACGGTAATTTGCAACAACATCTTGCTCAAAATCCTTTTCCAGTTGGTATTCCTTTAGATAATAAATATCATTGCCACTAACAATGCGCTCCATATAATTGGGTTTTAGAGTTTTCTATTCTTCAACAAAGATAAACATTATTTGCGAAAGTTGTTACAAGCTACCCATTATAAACTATATTAAAGTTTATGTTAAGCTCGATTTTCGGGGATAAACTATACTTAAATTTAGTTTATCTCTCTTGCCTTTGATGATTATTGATTATATAGTTGTCTTTGGTTTTTCCCTGAACTTCTGTTTAGAAAAGCAATAAACGGTTTTGCTCACAAAATCGTTTCACTTTTGTTTGCATATTGGATTGATATATCGAGTGTTACAAATGTTTGTACTGTACTTTTCCCAAAGAGGATAGTACCTATCGGGTCGTATGCTTTTTGGCGAATTCAACTTGCAAATGCAATCGAATTCTAATTTATTAATATTGAATTAA
>JAGBHI010000023.1 GCA_017935575.1 Bacteroidales bacterium
GGGAATGCTTGCATCATCTCCTCTACAGTTACATCATCTTCAATACCTGTTGGCATGATATTAATAACCTCTATTGTTTTGGTATCAGAACCCCAACCATTGGCAAGAGTCAATGTTGCAGAATATGTTCCTTCTGTAGAGTATATTGCTTTTGCTGTACCTGCATCTTTATTTCCGTTAGAAGAGATTATTGAAGCTCTCTTCAATGTCCATGTTGGCAATGTCTCAATCTTATAGTTTGTTCCTGAAATAAATGGAGCACCTGCTGCATACGATACTTGTTCAATAGCATATTTAGCATCTGTAATTGACTGTGGGTCATACTTATATGCCTTCAAAGAAGTGTTATATCCGGTACTTGCCATTGAGTTATCGCTTGCTGCCTCATTCTCAAAATCCCAATAACCAATGAAATTAGCATCAGTAACAGAATTTACATGTTTCATTGACTCTTTAACCTCTGATGCAGTAAGCACTTTCTTATACAAACGAACCTCATCAATTGTTCCGTCCATTCCGGCACGTTTTGAAGCACGACCTCCAATCATGATTACGTTTGAAGACAACCAATTATATAAACTTCCTGTTGATGTTCCTGAACCTATAAGTTTACCATTGATATAAAGAGTTAATGTTTTATTAGTACCTGACGAACCAATTACCATTGCTACGTGATACCATGTTTGAGGTTTAAATACAAAGTCTTGTGACACTTGCACAGGTACTCCCCTGTTTACAGCTAAACGATAGTGGAACATCAAGTTGTTTTCGTGATAGCTATTACCATCATCGTCAGTTTGTCCTTCGGGCACCAATTGACTCCAGATATAACCCCACTCTCCATTAGGATAAGAATCGGCAGATGAGCGAACATTCAACAATTGAGTTCCATTCTCTCCATGATTGATTGTATTCAAATACATCCAGAATGTTATTGAGAACTCAGTACTTGAATTAAAGTTGAGTTGATCGGCAGGGATACCAAATGCTTTTTCTCCAAGTGCAAATCCGCGAGATACATATCCATCAGCATCTGAACGTCCTGTATATGAATAGGTAACCTCTTCGCCTATCTCAACATATTGTTGACCTGGTTCGTGTTCGGTATCGTTTGCATCGTGAGTTAATCCCTTCTCTGTAGTCATTGTAAATGTTTTGATTTCAGGCAATGCACCTACTTCTGCAGGAGAAATTTGGATTTTACCACGATACACTTCAGTAATTCCATCAATTGTCAAATACAAATCATAGATTCCCTCTTCGTTCAATGAAGTTGTAAATTTATTGTCATTGAATGTTCCTTTAATAGCATCATTCTCTGAAGCTTTTATTACCCAAGTTGCTGCCGCATGAGTTGGGTCATCAAAGGCAACGGTAAATTGCTCACCAGCCTTAATAATAGGTTTGTCAATTGAAAATCCTTCAACTGTTTGGTTAGTAGGAGGTGTTATCCAATCGCCCCAAGCAGTGGTAGATTCGTTCTTTCCATCTAACGATACTGCAGCAACACCTATACGTATTTTACCTCCTTGCTCATGATCGTAAGGAGCTCCTACAATATATGCTGCCCACGATGTTGTTGCTGTACACATTACAGGTTCACCACCCTCTTGTTGAGTGTAAATTTTGTAATACCAAGTATCAACATCTGTATTGTAGATTGATTCATATTGTTGACGTCCTGCCGAATTTTTATCGTAAGCACTCATGTCATAAACAATCTTCATATCAACTCCTTTATAGTTACGAGACATTGCTTTTGACAATGTAACAGATGGAGTTCCGGGAGTTACAGAAGTTCCACGAGTTATTGAAATCTCTCCTATCAAGACTTTGAAATCTGAAGATGTATTTTGGAACTTCAATCCAAGAAGAGCCAATGTCTTTCCGCCTAATTTGAAGCCACGAGAAGAGACTGAGATTACCTTCTCTTCCCAATCATCAGTTACTGTTGCAGATGTTTTTATTGCAGTAGAAACCTCTGTTGCAGGAGAATCTTCTGATGATCCTGTTATGTACATTGATCCCGAACCCGATAACACTTTATAACGAACAGTTATCTTGTCATTATTTTGCAGAGGATATTTAGTTTTAAATAGTTGCAAATATGTTTTAGTTGTTTCACCTGATATTTGCAAGCATGAACCTCCAAACCATGCATCGTCCCATGTAAATTCTGCAGTCATATCGGTTGATGCTGTAGAAGCATATTTACCCATATATGAAGTTGTCCACCACCAACGCCAAGTAGGCATATAATCTTGAATACCTATATTATACCACTCATTGTTGAATGTTCTTTCACCATTTACATTGAAGAATGCTCCGTTACCTAAGTTGAAGTATGTTACAAAAGGATCGGTTGCCAATGTTCCGCCATCTTGTGGAGTCAACGAACTACGTGCTGTAATAAATGTTGCAAATCCCCAACAATCTGTTGCTGTTGAAGTGTGAGTGTGTTTATAAGTTAATTGAGGAAGATTTACAGGGTTATAGTTTGAACCAGAGAATACATTTTCTGAAATCAACTGATAAGTTTTTTGCATTTGAGCAGGGTTAGCGCCCAACTCTCCACGGCTCTCATAAATCATATTCATATTGTGAGCACCCCAAATACCAAGAGAGATAGGAGCATTCACAAGGTCAGGCCAGTATGCAGAACTTGAACCTTGATAATCAACACCGGCATATACATCATATGATGAACGTCCAAAGCCCTCGGCTGTTGTACGAGAAGTATTCAAACTTGAAGTACTGAAACCATAATTCATAAAGTAGGCATTACTTGTAGGATATCCATTGTAGTGGAACCAATCTTTATTTGAAGAAGAGAGAGATGCACTACCACCACAACTTCCGTCGCTTGTCATCAAAGAGTACCAGCAGTTATGGAATTGTGGTATGCCGTATGTATCTTTACCGGCAAAACAACCTGACAAGAAATTTTTCATTGCAGTTGCAAAACCTGTTCCGTTAACTGTTCCTGAGAATGTAAACTCAGAGTTAAATCCTATACCGTCAATTCCGTAGTAACGAAGGTATTTTAAGAATTTTGATGTACCACCGGTAATCATTGCCTTAAAGTTAGCACCATGGGGAATTTGGTCGGGCGAGATATATGCAGCCCAAGGTACTGATGCCAATGTTGATGTTATTACACCGTTTTTATGGCAAACGTCCAACATAGCAGCCGGCATACGAACCATAGGAGCTGTCCAGTTTCCGAAAATATCGGTATAACTCCACATTGTCCAAACCTCTCCGCCAAAGAAATATGAAGGCAAAGCATTCCAACCTTCACTACCTATAGGACACCACCACAAGAATTTTTTATTAGGAGTCAACGACTCTTTTATTTGTGTTTGCGCAAATGTAAAACGTTCACGAGGTTTTACACGAGAGATAAAGAACTGCTCGTTTTCTGCAGCATTTGAATCGTAGCCCTCATAAAGAGCCTTAACACCAATCTGGCTTTCGCTAAGCCCACTATACGCTGTACTCCATTCTGTTTGAGCAGCATAATCGACATATTTTGTATGAGTGGGAACCTGTGCAAATGCAACAGATGCCAACATAGCAAAAATGCCACTTAATAAGTAAATTTTTCTCATAAAATAATAAATTTAGTGGTTATTATGTTTCTGTCTTTCACGCTAATTATAACTTATAATGCTCCACGATGCAAAAATAGAAAATATTTGTAAATATAAATAATTTTTAGTGTAAACTATTTTATTTTTTTCTTGTTTTTTTATACTTTAGCAACAGATAAGATTAGAGAAGTTATATAGATTACCATATAGAACTTGCTCTAATTTAGAGTATAGGACTTTAATAAAAATTGTAGATTATGTCAATAAACAAAGTAATTCTTGTCGGAAACGTGGGTAAAGATCCTGAAGTGAGATATGTTGAAACAAATGTTTGCGTTGCAAACTTCCCTCTTGCAACAAGCGAAAGGGGTTATACTTCACGTTCAGGAGCACAAATACCCGAACGTACCGAATGGCACAACATTGTACTATGGCGCGGGTTGGCTGAGGTGGCTGAGAAATATGTAAAGAAAGGAACCCAGCTATATATTGAAGGCAAACTTCGCACTCGTTCATGGACAGACAGCAACAATGTTGTACGTTACACCACCGAAATATATGCCGACAATATGGAAATCCTAAGCCGTCGCGACACCAACAACTCGCAACCGGCTCAAGCACAACCGGCAGTTGAAACTCCAATTGTTGACGAGAGTAACGACCTCCCATTTTAGTTATCGGCTATTAGTCTAATTGGTCAATTGAGACTAATAAGATTATGAAAAGCATAAGAGCTATAGTAATAATATCATTAACATTTATAGCGTTTGGGTGCAGAGAAAAAACTGCACCCAAACCTTTTGCATATCCCCATATTGAGAATTCAACAATCCAATACGAACCTCTCAAAAAGAATAATTTCCCAATTACATTTAATATTGCAGATAATGCCAATATAGTTATTGACTCACTCAATAGCAGGTGGGTAAATATCATATATCCGACATACGACGCTACAATATATTGTTCATATATATCAACCGATATTAAATCGGTAAATAAAGAGAAGAGCAAAAGTAGAGAATTAGTATATGTTCACTCACATAGAGCATCAGAAATTAATGCATTAAACTATAACGACACCATAAAAGGCATTTCGGCAGAGCTATATCAACTAAAAGGCAACACCGCAACTCCTTTACAATTTATGGTAAGCGATGACAACTCTTTTATATTCCGAGGCTCACTCTATTTCAACAATAAAGTAACGTCCGATTCTGTTGCACCTATAATTGAATATATCAAAGAGGATATTATTGAAATAGTAGAGAGTATAAACAAAAGATAGATGGCTCTTATATATAACATATCAACAAAAGCATACTCTCTTGCAATTTGGGAAGTATCAGAGAGCACCGAAGAGTTATCAAAAGAACTTGACTCTCCTTCAATTTTACAAAATATTCTCAACGAAGCAAAAACAGAAAAACGACACAAAGAACGCATTACAGCACATATTGTCTTAAAACACCTACTTGGAGAGATTAAAGAGATTAAACATGACGCAAACAATGCGCCATACATTGAGAATAGCAACTTGCATATAAGCATCTCACACACAAACAACTTGGTAGCTGTTGCCATAAGCAACAAACCAATAGGCATAGATATAGAAGACAGAGAGCGAAAGCAGTTACAATTATCTCATAAATTTACCACCAAACAAGAAAAAGAGTGGATAGATAACTGCAAAGCAATTGAGGGGAAACAGCTAATAGCCGAAGTTATATGGTCGACCAAAGAGGCAATTTACAAACTTGCCAATATCAAAGGACTACTGTTTGAAAGCGAAATAGAGATAACCCCTTTTGTTCCACAATCAGAGACAAACTTCAAAGCCACCTATTTAGACAAAAACACAACCAACCATCTCCTTTTAACGGATAGTGTATTATTAGTTGTTAGTTGTTAGTTGTTAGTTTTTGGCTTCGCCACCCCTTCGGGGTAGTTGTACTAAGATTACTAAGGTAAGTAGGATAACTATGTTTCCTAAGTTTTTACATAGTTATCTTATAAAACAAAAAAAAGGTTTGCACAAAAATGAAGTGAACCCCAAAGTTTTTTGTCCAAACTTTGAGGTTCGCTTCATTTTGATATGACAACTGAAAGCTGATAACTGACAGCTGACTATTAATCCTCTTTTTTACCTTTCTTAATCAATCTGAAAACGTATGCAGCTCCCAAACCTAACAAACCAAGGATACTCTCCACAATGGGTACTGCACCTGGATCTTCAGGAGGGTTAGGGAAAGTTGATTGAGCCATTACAGATACTGTTACCAAAACAGCTACTGCTATTAATGCAATTTTTTTCATATTATATCTTATTTTTATTATTTACCATTTGCTTTTTGCGGGTGCAAAGATAATAATAATTTACTAATTAACAAACCTTTATTAAATCTTTTATAAAATTAATTCGCCCTTAAAAGATTTAAATTTAACAAACTCCCTTTGTCAAAAGGGTATTAACAAAGGAGAGTTTGTTTTTAAGATTTATCAAAATTATTATTTAACCACTTTAACTGCAGTGTTAGCAACTTTTACTATTATTACACCATTTACTGATGTATTTAGTGTTGTTACTCCCTCTTCTGCAAGAGCTGTTGCTACTACTTGTCCGTTTGTTGTGATTACTGATACCTCTGAGCCTGCTTCTGCTCCGTAAACTTTAATCTCGTCGCCGTTTACTACTACTTTAACATCGCCATCAACTGTTGCTTGCGCTATTCCTGTTAAGTCTGATGCATTGATAGTAAAGCGGTTGTTGAATGTTCCTGCTTCGCTTTGGAAGGTGTAGCTGTCGCCCAATGTCATTACTGTCTCTGTGCCTGCTACGTTATCTACCAATACTACACTTGCGTTATCGGGTATTGATGTCATTGTCAATGTTTGCTCGCCTGCTTGGGTTGCTTTGTAACCCATTGCCATACTTGTTAATGCAGGTTGCTCACTTACTGTCATCTTCATATTGCCTTTTACTAAGTATAGTTGTGATAGCTTGCTGTTCATTGCCGGGAAGTATAGTGCGTCTTCGTTACGTACATACTCTTCGTTGGCATCTTCTACCAATAGGATTCTTGCTTCGTCCTCGCCATTCAATGAGAATTCTAATTTTCCGAATATCTCGCTTGCGTCAGCAAATGCTCCGGCTGCTCCGGCTGAGAATACCATTTTCATGAAATCATCGGCACTTTGTGTAAACCATGCTGCATAGGGTTGGATTGTTGCTGATTGGCTTCCTGAATATGCATCGTAGCTTCCATCTTCTGCATTATATACATATAGTGAATATCCTGTTCCTTTTGATGCGTTTGCCAATGTTGGGTTTCCGTAGAAGTTCCAGTCTGCATCTGCTCCTCCGTTTACTGTACTTGCGTAACGACTCAAATTAATCTCTTTGTCTGAACCATCGTATGTAGCCGATGCTGCTTTAAAGGTTACTGTTTGCTCATCTCCATTTTCTATAGCTACTGCTACCGCAAAACCTTGATATGGTGCAATGGTTGTTCCTGTTAGTTCTACCCAACCTGATTTTGTCCAATTCTCTACACTGTTAGCTGCTCGGTATGAAGCATTATAAACCAATACTTTGATATTACTATCTTTTACTGCTGGTGCTCCATCTACTGTTACGTTAGCTAAGTCAACTGCAAATGGCAATGACATTAGTGCCCATTTCTCTTTCTCTACTACACGACTTACCTCTAATACTGCTGTTATTTGTCCTCCGTCTTCTATCTTAATTTCGGGGGTTGTTCCGTCTGCCTCTACTTTTACGGCTACTTTATCTGCTGTAATTGTATTTGCTTGTACGTCCCAAACATTTCCGTTAGCAACATTTACATTAGTATATGATGCATCTGCTGTCTCTTCTTTGCTGTCAGTTGTTACGTCTAAATCGCCTTGTTTAATTAGTCCAAAGATTGCCTCAAAGTCAAGATCCTCAGTTACAACAGTTGTCCATGGGTTTTGAGGAGCTCCTTCGCCACCGTCAACCATCCAAACTACAAACTCATAACCTGCATCTGGTGTTGCTGTAAGTGTTATAGTTGCTCCGTACTCTACTGGAGATGCTACCGGCTCAACAGAACCACCTTTTCCTGCTGTTACTGTTACGTTGAATGTTTTCTTAACAAAGTTAGCAACGAAAGTTGTAGCCTCAGTGATAGCCTCGCTTGTGAATGATTCACTTGTTGAAACCTCTGCACCATTTACAGTCCAGTTAACGAAGTTATATCCCTCGTTTGCTGTTGCTGTCAACTCTACTGTTTGTCCCTCTTCTACCTCATTAGCAGAGATTGTTACTTGACCACCTTCTGCCGGTGCAGCCTCAGCTGATACTGCATATACAGGTGTTGGAGCTGTGTACTCAACCTCTACCAAACGGATTGCTGAAGTAAATGTTCCGTTGCAGAATGGAGTTCCTGCTCCGTCAAATGTTTTATCGTTTTTAACAACGATAGCACCTTTCTCCTCTACTCCTGATTTGTATCCACGAAGTCCAAACATATAAACCATTCCTAATAATTGCTCAGCTGTTGCTGTTACATTTGCATTTGCTCCTACTGCCAATTTGAATATCTCAAATTTTGAGATATCTTGTAACTCTGCCTCAAGACCTGAGTTACTTACTCCTGTCATCCAATCTACTGATGTTTTTGTAGGATATGCAAAATATTTGTTATTGGTTACGTTTTGGAATACATATTTACCATCAACTATTGAGCAAAGGAATTTAGCCTCTTCTGCAAATTCTGCTCCTGTGTAGTCAGCCAATCCTAATACATCGCTATTATTATAAACATAGAATTGTTGTGATGGGGTTACAGCTGCTACCATAGCATATGCTTTTCCTGCCTCAGGCATTGTAACCTCTGTCTCAGCATAGTATGCTGGTATTGCTGCATCTAATGCTGCTTTTTGTGCAATTGTTGGTGCTGCTGTTGCTGCTTCAATTGCTGATTGTAATGCTGTGTAAGCGGCTGATGTTGTTGCAGGGAAACCTACTCCGGTTTGTGCTATAAGTGCCTCTGCTGTTGCAAGTGCCTCTACTGTTGCTGGCCACTCAGCTATGATTTGGAAATTTGCTACAACCTCTGCATCTGCAGTTGCAGTATATGTAAATGTTGCATTTGTTGATACCTCTGCTCCTGCTACTGTCCAATTTACAAATTCGTATCCCTCATTGGCTGTTGCTTCCATTGTGTAAACATCTTGCTCGGTCATTGCTGATGTTACGCTACCCATTGCGGCATCGTTAGCTACTGCTGTTACATTATAGGTGGGTACTAATGGAAGTTCAATGCGAAGTGTAATATCAACAATACATCCATTATTGTTCTTTATATCTGTATCACCACAAGCATTAATGCTGTTCCAATCTATTTTGAAACGTAAACGGTAATCTCCTGCAGCCATATTTGCAGGTAATGTCCATGATGGGATATTTCCATTTGTAACTCCACATCCAGCACTTACTGATTGTCCTTTTGCATCACGCCAATCCTCTGTTTCTGTAGTTGATACATTATATGCATTATAACTTACTACCTCTCCAGTTGTTGTTCCACCATTGTTAAGTTCTTGATTGAACTCTTTATCTTTGTTGTAATCAACAAATACATAAGCGTGCATCCAAGATCCTGTCCAACTCATTGCTGAGAAGTTCATTGTTGCTCCCGGATTTGTTGTTAATACAAGGTCTGTTTTGTCTTTATATACAGCATCTGTTGCTGATGTTTGAATGCTTGCTACCTCTAATTGAGATATTCCATCACTTAATGTGAATGAATTCAACATTCTTCCTGCACCATTACCTGTATTTGCCATTGCTCCATCTACTACACAATATTGTTTTTCAACAAAGTTTGCTACGAATGCTGTCTCTGCTGTAATTGTTGCTGTATATGGGTTATCTGTTGATACCTCTTCGCCTGCTACTGTCCAATTTACAAATAAGAATCCTGTTTTAGGAGTTGCTGTAAGAGTTACAGTTTTTCCTTCCATTGCTTCTGCTGCAGAGATCTCTGCTGTACCCATTGTCTCATCGCTTGATGATACGCTTACTACATATACGGGTAATGCCTCAAAGTTTGCAACGAATGCTGTCTCGGCTGTGATTGTTGCTGTATATGGGTTATCTGTTGATACCTCTTCGCCTGCTACTGTCCAATTTACGAAACGATAGCCATCGTTTGGTGTTGCGGTTAGTGTTACTGTATTTCCATCTACTACCTCTAACGTTGAAGCTACAACACTACCCATTGTTTCGTTAGCAGATGTTACTGTTATATTGAAAGTTTGTGTACCGGGTATGATTTGGAAGTTTGCTACAAAATCAAGATTTTCTGTTACTGTTACTTCCCATGGGTTATTGTTTGGACCTGCTTCTCCATCTATTGTCCAATTTACAAACTCATAGCCTGCTTCTGGTGTAGCTGTGATTGTTACTGTTTCTCCGCCTTTAACTTTTGCAGATGCTGGAGATACTGTTCCCATTGCTTCGTCTGAAGAAGCTACTGTTACTATATAAGGAGGATTTGCTACTGTAAATATAAAGTCAATATATCCACCTTCGTTTATTCCTGTTTGACAAGCATTTGTGTCCCCGCCAACCAATGATCTGATTACAATCATATCACCAACTTGAGCATCGGTTGGGATTGTAATAGGGAATGTTGCTGTATTCCCATTAACAGCTATCCCTGCAGTAGCCATAGCTGATATAGGATTACCACTTGGCCATGAACCCTCGTATGGTCCATAAATTACAGATGTTTGGTCTTCTTCTATTTGGAAGAGTGTAACGTCTCCCCAGTTTACAGTATATGTAAGGTTCAAATCAAATGTTGCTCCTGCATATGTCTCTCCTGCATTTATCGAACCTGCTTGTCCTTGAACTGCTAAGGCAGATATATCAACTGTTGAGGTCTCATCATCAGCCAAAACTGTAGCAGCTGATACAAATGAAGTGTTTCCTGCTTGATTAAATGTTGGTTTACATATCAAGTCATAAGGATCTAACTCTGCAAATATTGCAACATACTCTTTATCTCCGGCTGTTTCATCAATAAAGTTTTGTTGAGTTGATACTGCTACTCCGTTTAATTGCCACTCTACAAATTTACATCCTTCTGCTGGAGTTGCGGTTATGGTAATTGCTCCCTCTGCTGTTCCGCCTCCTGAGACTGTTCCCCATGCATTGTTATTTGCAGATACTGTAATTGTGCGAGACTCTACTGCAACTACAACCTCTTCAAATGTCCAAGTGGCTGCTGCTCCAACTGCTGCATCTCCAAATATGAAATATCCGCCTTGTGATTGTACATTCTCATTTTTTACATAGTACCAACCACCTTTAACGGAGTTATTTACCTGCATATAATAACCCGATGTACCATTTGCTATAAATTTCACTTCTGTTGATTTTGATGACAATGCATCAACATTCCACTCATAAGCATATAGGTAATAACCACTTTTGGTTTTCATTTTGTAGTTAGAACCACTTTGCTCAAAAACAAAAATTTGTTCATCACTATCAGCATATGCAGATGTACCTATACCTCCTACGGGTCCACTAGCATGCTCGTCGTGATTAAACGCTGTAAGATATTTGCTTGTCGCATTATCTTTTAGTCGATACTGTTTGTTTGTATCAACTTGCGCCATTGATGTAGTAACAAATGCTACCACCATCAACAATAAAAACGCTAACTTTTTCATAATTCTGTTAATTAATTAATAATTTATTTTGTTTTATAGTTAAAGTTATACTTATCAAGTATTCAACATCCTATTTTAGCGGTTTCATGCTTTATGATTACAAAACCATTTATAAACACTTTTGCCAAATTTAGCAGACAAATGTATAACATTTTTTTAGAACTTCAATAATTCTCACCCTTATTTTTTTGATTTTCAATATGTTTTTTAACATTTAAAAGGTAATAGAAGATATTTTTTATAGACAAATCTGTACAATAAAACGACAGAACACCTTTTTTGTTCTGCCGTTTTATTTTTTAATATTTTTTGTTTGCTTTACTCTATTTTGATGATTTCATTGCTTGTATGATTGCCGAAGAAAATCCTGCTTCTTCAAGAGTATTTATTCCCTTAATAGTGATACCTCCGGGGGTTGTTACCTTGTCAATTTCTGTTGAAGGGTGCGCATTACCTTGTAATATAAGTTCTGCAGCTCCTTTAACCGATTGCGCAACCATCATCATTGCGTCATTGGGATATAAGCCCATCTCAACTCCTGCCTGCATTCCTGCTTGTATATATTTTAATACATACGCAATACCACACGAAGCAAGTGCTGTTCCCGCTGACATTTGTTGCTCAGTTACCATCATTGACAAACCCAACTCATTGAACATCTGCATAATCATCTGCTCTTGTTCCTCTGTTGCATTGTATGATGATATTATATTCATACTTGCTTGCAAACTTATTGCAGTGTTGGGTATTATTCGGAACATTGGTAACTCAACATTTGTATAACCTTTTAGTTGCTCAAATGTTACTCCTGCCGCTACCGAAGCCAATATTTGCGAGGGCTGTAATGTAATGTTTGCCAAAACCTTCTCAACTAACCAAGGTTTTACCGCCAATAACACTATTTGTGCATCGGCTACGGCTTTTTGATTATCAGCCTCAGCTGTAATACCAACATATTGTTGTACGAGTTGCGATGTTTTGGCAGTATCTGGATCCGATATTACTATTGAGTAATTTTCAGATGTTTGTGATTGCATCAACCCAGAAGCTATTGCTCCTCCTATATTGCCTGCTCCTATTATTGCTATTTTCATAATTTAATTTTTAACAATCTAAAACTTTACGGAAACGAATCAAAAACTCATCTGCCAAATCTTTTGTTAAGCATAAAGGTGGCAACAATCGTATTACATTGGTCCCCGATACTCCTGTAAATACTTTTTGTTCAAATAACAATTTTGTACGTATCTCTTTTACCGGTTCTTCAAACTCCAAACCTATCATTAATCCACGTCCGCGAACCTCTTTTATTTGAGGGAATTTCTTTAACTCTTCAATTAGGTACTCTCCTACTTTTGCAGAGTTCTCAACCAATGACTCCTCTTTTATTATATCTAATACAGCTATTGCAGCAGCACAACCTAAGTGGTTCCCACCAAATGTTGTACCCAACATTCCGTACGAAGCTGTAAATTTAGGGCTTATCAAGACAGCTCCAAAGGGATATCCGTTTGCAATACCTTTTGCAGAGGTTATTACATCGGGTTTAATTCCTGTATATTGGTGCGCAAAGAATTTTCCGCTACGACCATACCCCGATTGTATCTCATCAAGAATAAGCACTGCTTTGTATTGTTCTGTTAATTGACGTAACTGTTGCATAAATTCATCTGTTGGAACTTTTATTCCGCCAATCCCTTGAATTCCTTCAATTATTACAGCACAAACATCGCCTTTTTGTAGCTCCTTCTCAACGCCGTCAATATCGCTAAGTTCCAAAAATGTTACATCAATATTATCGTTTATTGGTGCTACTATTTTGGGATTATCGGTAATTTTTACGGCTGCCGATGTGCGACCGTGAAACGATTTTTTAAATGATATAACTCTCTTACAACCTGTATGGAATGATGCAAGTTTTAGGGCATTTTCGTTTGCCTCGGCTCCTGAGTTTATAAGAAATAATGAGTAATCCTCATATCCTGACAACGCCCCCAATTTCTCTGCCAACTCAACTTGCAAACTGTTTTTTACAGAGTTTGAATAAAAAACCAACTTCTCTGCTTGTTTTTTTATTGCGTCAACATAGTGTGGGTGCGAATGACCTACTGATATTACTGCATGTCCGCCGTAAAGGTCGAGATACTCAATACCCTTTTCATCATATACTTTACACCCTTTTCCCTCTTTTATCTCAATATCAAAGAGTGGATATACATCAAATAGTTTCATCTCTAAAAACTAAAAACTAACAACTAAAAACTATTTAGAACGCCGATGGTTTTAACATTAATCCTACGGTCTCTTTTAATCCAAATAGTAAATTCATATTATGCACGGCTGTTCCCGATGCTCCCTTCAATAAATTGTCTATTGCCGAAGTGATAAGTACTTTATTACCCTTCTTCTCAATATGTATCAAACATTTGTTGGTATTTACCACTTGTTTCAAATCAATTGGTTTTTCGCTAATATGAGTAAACGAATGGTCGTCATAATATTCTCTATAAATCTTATACAACTCCTCTTCTGATACAGCACAATCGGTGTAGATTGTTGCAAAAATTCCTCGTGCAAAGCAGCCTCGCACAGGGATAAAATACAACTCATCTGTTGCTGTTGATTGTAATGAGTGCAACGACTCTCCTATCTCCAACAGGTGCTGATGTGTAAAAGGTTTGTATATTGATATGTTATCATTACGCCAACTGAAATGTGATGTTGATGAGGGTTTTTGACCAGCTCCTGTACTTCCTGTTATTGCATTAATATGTACAGGATTATTTAGCAACAAATTCTTTGCTAATGGCAACAACGCCAACTGTATGGCTGTTGCAAAACAACCGGGGTTTGCAACGTGCTTGCAACGTATTAGCTTTTTACGATTTAACTCAGGCAAGCCATATACAAAGTCGTGAGACTCATCGGCAAGACGATAATCCATTGAAAGATCAACTATCTTCAAATCCTCAGGTAATGTATGAGACTCCATGAATTTTTTTGTATCGCCATGGGCTGTACAGAAAAACAATACGTCTATTTTGTCGAAAGGCAATTCATCGGTAAATTTCAAATCGGTCTCTCCGTATAACCCTGAGTGAACATCGGTTATAGGGTTTCCCGCATTACTATTACTATTGATGAACACAATCTCTACATCGGGGTGGTTGATTAGTAATCGTATCAACTCGCCGGCGGTATAGCCTGCACCTCCAACAATTCCTGCTTTAATCATATCTTATTTTTATTCGTTTTTACCGTTTTTTGTTTGTACTGCTTGATATATCTTCATTTGGTTGCCAAGTATTTTTGTAAAGCCTTTTACATCGTCGGCATTCCATGCTTTATTTACTTCGCCATACTCTCCAAAATCTGATTTCATTAAATCAAAGTTACTCTCAACTCCCACCAATACATAGTGATATGGTTTCAAATCGACATATACTGTTCCGGTTACATTACGTTGTGATGTTTGCAAATATGCCTCCATATCGCGCATTACAGGCTCAAGATATTGAGCTTCGTGCAAGAACATTCCATACCATGTTCCAATTTGGTCTTTCCAATATTGTTGCCACTTTGTCAAAGTATGTTTCTCCAACATTTTGTGTGCTGCAATCAAAACTATAGGTGCCGCTGCCTCAAATCCCACACGTCCTTTAATTCCAATTATTGTATCACCTATGTGCATATCGCGACCGATTGCATATTTTGATGCTATTGCCTCAATTGCTTGAATAGCCTCAACTTTGCTTGCATAAGTTTTACCATTTACCGCCGATATCTCTCCTGCTACAAATTCAAGAGCCAAACGTTCTTCGCCTTGCGCTGTCATTTGTGATGGATATGCCTCCTCAGGTAGAGTTTGTTCACTCTTCAAAGTCTCTTTTCCTCCTATACTTGTACCCCAAAGTCCTTTATTGATAGAGTACTCCATCTTTTTGAAATCATCTTCGATACCGTGTTTGCGTAGATAATCTATTTCGTATTCACGAGTAAGAGTCATATCGCGTGTAGGTGTCAATATCTTAATTTCAGGAGCAAGTATTTGGAATGTAAGGTCAAAACGCACTTGGTCGTTTCCTGCTCCTGTACTTCCGTGAGCTACATATGATGCTCCTATCTCTTTTGCATAGTTAATTATTGCTATTGCTTGGAATATACGCTCTGAACTTACCGAAATAGGATATGTTCCGTTACGAAGTACATTTCCGAATATCATATATTTTATACTCTTCTCATAGTACTCCTCTGTTATATCAAGCGATGCATGTTGGGTTGCTCCCAATTTATATGCTTTCTCTTCAATTTTAGCTAAATCGTCAGCATTAAAACCTCCTGTATTTGCTATTGCTGTATATAACTCATAGCCACACTCTTCTGTTAAATATTTTGCGCAAAACGAAGTATCCAAACCTCCACTAAATGCCAATACTACTTTCTCTTTCATAATATATCTTAGTTTTCTTTTAATTCTTATTTATAAAATATCTATTTATTATCCTCTTTATGTTCTTCCGGGTCATATAACATTCCTGTACATAAGCACATGCGACGATTTGTACGTTGTAATATGTCGTAGTTTACACAAGTGCTACAACCTTTCCAAAAAGCCTCATCATCAGTCAATTCAGAGAATGGTACAGGGCGATAACCTAACTCGGAGTTAATTTTCATAACAGCTAATCCGGTTGTTAGTCCAAATAGTTTTGCATCAGGGAAACGCTCGCGTGAAACCTGAAACGATTTTGCTTTTATTCGTTTTGCCAATCCGTGTCCGCGATATTTATCAACTACAATTAATCCCGAATTTGCAACAAATTTTTTATTGCTCCAGCTCTCAATGTAACAAAAACCTGCAAACTCCTCTCCGTCCATAGCTATTATAACTTTTCCCTCCAACATCTTTTGCTTTACATAGTCGGGCGAACGGCGAGCTATTCCGGTTCCTCTAATTTTGGCAGCCTTTTCTATTGTATCAAGTATTGTTTCAACAAGATGTAGATGTCGCTCATCGGCAACCATTATTTGAATATTATCTTTTTCCATCTTATTAAATGTTTAGTCTATAATAGGTATAATATCTTTTAATATATTTGTTAACTCCTTTTTGCGAACTCCTCCGCGCAATATTACAAGAATTGTATCATCTCCTGCAATTGTTCCCATTATTTGATGCGCCTCTTTTGCATCAATATCAAGAGCTATACCTCCTGCATAACCGGGACGTGTCTTGATAACGCAAAATTGACCTGAAAAATCAATAGATACGAACCAATTTGATGCGGGTACGGTAGTTGAAGGGTGAGGACCATTAAGAGTTTTAGCTACATTTTGTCCCGGAAGTATATATGAATATCCACCACAACCATCTCCAACCTTTGCTATTCTCATACGTTTTAAATCGCGCGACAAAGTAGCTTGAGTAAGATCATAACCCTCTTCTATTAAAATATCAAGCAATTGCCCCTGCGATTCAATCTTGGTTGATGATATAATCTCCTTTATCTTTTGTATTCTCTCTACCTTGTTTTTCATACTTATGAATTTGAACTTTTGTGTATATTTTTACAACTCTATCTTGTTAATTCAAATAATATATATTTACAATAAAAGTTATTTCAGATTTTATAGGCGACAAAGGTAATCATATATTTGGATATGTATGCAAATTTTACAGATATTTTTTATAAAAATTACTTTTTTGTTGCATAAATTGTCATTTATGCGCATTTTTATGCAGAAATAGATGATTTGCTATTAGAGGTAAATAAATGAAATACTACAATAGTTTTTCAACGAAAGGTATTGCTGATGTGGCAGTTCTATCGCACGAAGTGGGAACAATGGTGATATATCCTTGCGACAACAATTCCTCATCAGTCTCTTCACCTTTGGGCGAAGTATTTACAAAATAGCCTGTAAGCCAATAAAATTCTTCACCCTGAGGATCAACTTTAGTTTCATACTCCTCTGTCCAATATCCCATTGCTTGTTTACAAACTTTTATTCCCTTAATATCTATGCCAACCGGCACATTTACATTAAGACATACCGATGCCGGCAAACCATTTTCAATAACGAATTTTACAACCTTTTGAACAACCTCTGAGCATGGAGTAAAATCTGCTTCGGGAGAGTGGTCGCACAACGAAAATCCCACCGAAGGTATTCCGATTATTGCTCCTTCGTAAGCAGCTCCCAATGTTCCTGAATACATAGTGCTAACGCCACTATTAGAGCCATGATTTATTCCTGATAGTATAATATCAGGACGGCGCTCAACTACCGAGTTAATAGCCAACTTTATACAATCAACAGGAGTTCCTGTAACTTTATAGTATTGTATATTTGCCTCCTCTTTTACCTTAAAAATACGCAATGGTTTTGCTATGGTAAGAGCACATGATTGTCCCGAGCGTGGAGAATCGGGAGCTACTACCACCACATCTCCTAACGGCGCCACCTGTTTTGCCAAAAACTCTATTCCTCGAGCCTCAATCCCATCGTCGTTTGTTATTAGTATTAAAGGTTTCATATTTTAGTTGTTAGTTGTCGGCAAAAACCGCCCTACGGGTAGTTATTTGTTTTTAGTCATTTCTAATTCAGTATCCACTATTTGGTATGCCCCAACGTCAGGAGCAACCCCATAGGGACGCTCAATTCCGTACATATCAGTTCGCAATTCGGGAGTTAAATAATTTTCATCTCCTGCCTGATATGCCCCTGACTCTGTAGTTGATATTCTATAATCATAATAGTATATATCGCCTCCAACACAGTTATACATTGGATTTGCGCCCCATATTGAGTTTATAAAATTAGCATCATCGCTACCCGAAACTGTAAATAGAGTGTTTCTGAATAATATCGTACTATATAATGATATATCAGATGGCGATATAACACTCGTTGTTCCTGTTAAAATTGAATTATCAAATGATGCACTTGGCAAATAGGGCAATGCTGTATCATCAAAACCATTAAATACAATCATTGGAGAACGTATTACATCAAATAGCGAAAAATAGTTTGCCATTGTACTTTGTACAACTTTAACAACTCCTCCATTACACCTTATCAAGGCTCCCGAACCATTTGAAATTTCACTATTTGTTATTTGCACATTGCTGTGATTTATTGTCAATAAATCTCCTTTTGAATTATGCAGTATTGAGTTGTGTATTCGTATTTTCTCACGATTGACATCTGAAGAGTCAAGGACCAATCCGTTAACAGTCCCCCTCATTATGGTGTGAGTAAATTTGTTATCATAACTTTGCAACGCTATATATAATCCGTCCCACTGACCGGGCAATCGGTCATAGGGTAGATATGAAAACATATTATCGGTGCGATCTCCTCGCAATACAACTTGAGCATCAATTGTTCCTTCTGAGATTAACTGCCCTCTCACCACTATTTTAGCTTTATCGTGCATAAAAAGACGAGTTCCGGGTAAAAGTTTCAACTTAGCTCCCTCCTCAACAACGAGCGAATCGAAAATAATATAAGGTTTTTGCGAAGTATATTCTGTATCGGCAGTAACTATCTCTCCGCGCAAACGTATTGCATCTTGCCCATATGCCTGCAACTTAACATCTTGTCTTACGCCATTGGTTAAGAAAACTATTGAATCTTTAATAAGAAATGGCAAATCCTGACTTGCCTTTTTAGGAGTTAACTCAACAAACACGAATATACTATCTTGCGCAGGCACCTCAATATTATAGAGATCGGGACCTTTGCTTCCATCAACATTTATAAAAAATCCTGAATTCTCGGCATCAGCCAATATTATTGATGTTACAAGTATATTTTTATCACAATGATTATATACTTTAAATATCTTCGTAGCAGTTCCCTGCTCAGTAAATACTGTATCAAATTTTAAGGTGTCAACAGAAAAAGACAAAATATCATTGGGCGACGATGTGAAATCATCGTCAAAACAACCTGTCGTTACCCCCATCATAAAGAGCACCAATAAGCAATGAAGTATATATTTTGTCTGTTTCATCTACAGTTTATAACGAAATTTTTCTCCTAAAATTGTATGCTATGCATTATTACTCATTCGTTGGTATATTAACTTAGCTGCATGGCGCGGAGCGCCCTCCTCTCCCAAACGTGCTCTCATTCGAGCATAGCCTTCAAGCATCTTCTCTCTAACCTCTTTTGTCAAAATACGTTCTAACTCAAAACGGGTATTCTCCGGAGTAAAATATATTACGAGTAACTCTTTAACAATAGGCTCATCTGCAATAAGATTTACCAACGATACATACTTTATCTTTAAAATCCTCTCAAAAAGTTTATATGTAAACTTCCCTCCAAACATATGATAGCATACTACTTGAGGAACTCCAATAAGTGCCGTCTCAAGAGTTGCAGTTCCTGATGTTACGAGAGCCGCTGTTGATTGTTGCATTAAACGATACGTTTTTTCATATACAACCTTTATAGGACTATCACCTATTATATCGGCATATAACTTTGGAGATATTGAGGGTGCTCCGGCTACAACAAACTGATAATCTGACATTCCCTCTACAGCCTTTATCATTCGTGGCAACGAGCCTTTTATTTCTCCAACTCTACTTCCTGCAACAAGTGCAATTATAGGACGATTATCCAACCCGTTTGATGCGGTAAAATCATTAAAACTCTCATCAGCCTCAGACCTTATACTCAACTCATCTACAGTTGGGTTTCCCACATAATCAACCTTATAATTATGCCCTTTAAAATAGTCCACTTCAAAAGGGAGAATGGAGTACATATAATCGACATATTTACGAATCTCTTTTATTCGATACTCCTTCCATGCCCATATTTTAGGTGCAATATAATAATGGACGGGTATGTGCAATTTCTCTTTTACGAATTTTGCTATCTTTAGATTAAAACCCGGATAATCTACCAATATTACAGCATCAGGCGAATATGATTCTATATCCTTTTTACAATCCCTCATATTCTTAAGGACTGTCCTTAGGTTCATTGCAACAGCAATAAATCCCATAAATGCCATTTGGCGATAATGTTTAACCAATGTTCCACCCTCTGCAGCCATAAGGTCGCCACCAAAAAAGCGGAAATCAGCATTATTATCCAACTTTTTTATCTCCTTCATAAGATGCGAAGCATGCAAATCGCCCGAAGCCTCGCCTGCTACCAAATAATACTTCATAATTATATCATCAGTTTAGGCAGAAATCTACCCGTTTGTTTATTAAATTCAATACCTCTTGAAATAAACAGATTATCTATCGCACCATTCTCTATTGCAACCTGTGTTGGCATAAATTCAACCCTATCTGAATCTCCAAACAGCAATAATTTATCAGCAACAGACAGAGATTGTTCTACATCGTGAGTTGAGAGCAATATGGCTTTCCCTTGCTCATCTGCCAATCTTCGTAAAAGATACAATATTTCCACTCTGCTTGGAAGATCTAAAAATGCGGTTGGTTCGTCCAATATCATCAAAGGAGTTTGTTGTGCAAGTGCCTTTGCAATCATTACTTTTTGACGCTCTCCATCTGAAAGTTGCGAAAGGTACTTTTTTGATTTTTGTCCCATTCCGACAAGAGATAGTGCCGACATAATTATCTCCTTATCCTCCTTCGTGATTTTACCAAAAAATCCCGTATAAGGGTGTCGTCCCAAAGCAACGACTTCCTCCACCCTTAAGCCCCCTGCCATTGTCTTATCAGTAAAAACTGCCGATATTTTTTGAGCCAATTCACGAGGTGATATATTTTCAATGTTCTCTCCACATATTTTAACCTCTCCTGATAGCGGTTTCTGAACATTTGAAATAGTTCGTAACAGAGTTGATTTACCCGCTCCATTACAACCCAACAGTAAAGCAAACTCTCCCTCATATAAAGAGAATGAGAGATTATCCACAACTACAGTTGTAGATTCTCCTTTTCCATAACCTGCGCTCAACAAGAGAGTCTCTATTATAGGTTGTTTATTCATCAGTTAAAGTACTCTATTTTAGAACGGTTTATTATAACATATATTATTACAGGAGCTCCAAATATGGGAGTTATCGCATTAAGAGGCAACACCCCACTCTGCCACGGCATTGAACATATAAGAGTGCATAACAATGCTGTAGCACTACCAACAAGAAGCGTTACAGGCAAAAGTGTATGATGATTTGACGAACGCGATAGCAAACGTGCCACATGAGGCACTGCCAATCCTAAAAAAGATATAGGACCACAATAAGATGTAACTATTGCTGTTAACAATCCTGTACATAAAAGCAATAATATACGGGTAAGTTTTACATTCACCCCTAAGTTTGCCGCATATCTATCGCCCAACAACAAAGCATTAAGCGGTTTTATAAGTAATAACGATAATACTATACCAAGTAACGATATAACTGCAAATGTCGGCAAATCAGAAATAGATACACTTGAAAAATCGCCCATTCCCCAAAGTGTATATGAAAAAACATTCTTTTCAGAGGCAAAAAAGTTTAGTAAGGTTATTGCCGAATTTGCCACATAACCAACCATTATACCAACTATGAGTAACATAACATTGCTCCTTACCATCATTGAAAAGAGTATAATAATACCGAGAGTTATGAGGGAGCCTACAAATGCTCCTCCGACAGTTGAGATTGATCCTGATATCCCTCCAATAGCTCCTCCGCTTACAAGCATTACAACAGCAACGCCCAAAGATGCACCAGATGTTATTCCTAAAATTGAAGGTCCTGCCAATGGATTTGAAAAGGCTGTTTGCAACAATAATCCTGCAACAGCCAATGCTGCACCTGCCAATGTTGCCGTAACTGCCTGGGGTAAACGAGATTGTAAAATAATATGTTCCCACATCTTGTTACCTGTTTCGCGTCCTATGAGGATATTAAAGCTCTCGTCAATGGGCACACTCACTGAACCCCAAAAAAGATTTGAGATAAATAATAGAATCGTTAATATCAATAATATTATTATAGATCTTTTACTCATTCTTCAATCTTTTATAATATTTTGTTGTATCTGAAGGAGAAAATATCTCAGGGTGAGCAATTATCATAAAATCGCGTAATACCAAGTGCGGATATATTGGCATATCTTCATAAAATGGAACTTTCAACCCATTTACTCCCCATACATTACCACTATTAGAAGATTTGAAATTTGAATATGGAGCATACTCCTGTAATAAAGAAGATATAGTTTTATCCTTCTCATCGGCATATTTTATAAACCACAAATCGGCATTTGCTCCTCGCATCAAAACCTCTTCAAATGAGAGAGAGATTGAGCCTTTATCGCAATTATCGCTCCATAAATAATTAATTCCTGCATCACGGTAAAGCTGAGCCATATAACTTGCACCTCCTGGCTGATACCATACTCCCCCGGTTTTAAGTTCACAGAACAGAGTAGGTCTGTTTTTGATATTACGTCCTATCTCCGACAAACGCAAATACTCTGTCTCTGTTGCTGAAAATATTGAATCTGCCACATCTTCACACTCAAAAAGCATTGCAATAAATTTTAGCCATTCAGTACGAGCAAGCGGAGTATCTTCCATGTAATCAGCCATCTCAATAATTGGTACTCCCAATTGTTCAACCTTTCCATATGAACCATCTTGATATGGTGATACGATTATCACTTCCGGAGATAATGAAATTATCTTTTCTACATCAGGAAGGAAAGAACTTCCCATATCTGCTATCTCACCAATTTTGATACGTTCTTTCAACCTTTTATCAGCAATAAAATGAACATCACAGACGCCCACAATTGCCGAATCAACACCTATCTCTCGCATCATTCCACAATGAAGCGACGCATAAACAGCAGCTCTGTTTACAGGAGTGCGAACAATAGTTCCGCTCGGAATATCTGTAGGGATATCATTCTCTTTAGGGATAAGAATATAACGTTGTAAAAGAGAAGTACTATCCCATGGATTAACAACTTCTACCACCTTGAAATCATCAAACTCCTTTACGGCAAAACCTTTGGCATAGTTATTTGAAACGGCAATAGTCTTTTCTTTATTTAAGCCTACGCTACATGCAACCGTAAAAAATAGGGGCAATATGTATATTATCACTCTATTCATTTGCTCTATACAAAAGACCTTGATATACTCCTCTTTGCTTCATGCTCTTTATCAATCTTGCGGTAAATTCATAATTCTTCAACCCCCAACGCGGAGCTATTAAAAACTCGGGAGGGCATTGCGAAACAAAACGGTCTAAAGCGATATCTGGGCGTAATCGTTCAATAAAATCAGAGACAAGTATTAAATACTCATCTATATCAAAGAGTTTAACAATATCTTTATTCTCTTTATACTCCTTTGCCAATCGTGTTGCACGTATAATTTGAAGCTGATGTAATTTTAGCGATTTAATCGGAAGTTTTGAGACCTCAACTGCAGAGTTCATCATTGAATCACTGTTCTCACAAGGCAATCCCAATATAAGATGCAAACCACAATCTAACCCATATTTATGGGTACGTTCAACGGTATCAACCGTATCTTGCCATGTATGGCAACGGTTTACTCGTTCAAGCACTTTGTTATTTGTGCTTTCAGCTCCATACTCTATGAAGATAAATTTTTCTTTTGAAACGCTCTGCAGGTATTCTAAAATTGCATCGGGCATACAATCGGGACGTGTAGCAATTATAAGGCCTTCTATATCAGGAATAGATAAAGCCTCTTCATAACGAGCTATTGCAATATCAATATCGGCATACGTATTGGTGTATGATTGAAAATATGCCAAATATTTCATTTCGGGATATTTACGCGCAAAGAAATATTTTCCCTCTTCTATCTGATTGGTTATTGAACTGTATTGGTCGCAATAACCCGGTGTAAACGATGCATTATTACAATAAATACACCCTCCGACACCTTTACTTCCATCACGATTTGGGCATGTAAAACCTGCATTCACCGATATCTTCTGCACCTTAAAATCGGGGAACTTACACTTTAAATATTCGCTAAAATCGTAAAAAGGGTTTTCGGAAATCATCTACAGCTCATCTTACCATTAATACTACAATCTTACCGTTTTAGAGAGCAGATAACTATCTAAAAGTGTCATTGCAGTCATAGCCTCAACCACGGGAACTGCACGTGGCAAAACACAAGGGTCATGACGTCCTCTTGCCATAACACTCGCTTCATTACCATTTATATCAACACTCTTTATCTCTTGCAATAGAGTTGCAACAGGCTTAAATGCCACCCTAAAATAGATATCTTCTCCATTTGATATACCACCTTGAATACCACCTGAATTATTTGTAAGTGTCTTTATTTTGCCATTATCATTTACAAAAGTATCGTTCATTTGAGAACCCCTTCTGCCAACACCTGCAAAACCCATTCCATATTCAAAACCTTTAACAGCATTTATGCTCAACATGGCATTACCAAGTTTTGCATGAAGTTTGTCAAAGACAGGTTCGCCCCAACCGGCAGGTACTCCTTTAACAACACATGTTATAACTCCGCCTATAGTATCGCCTGCACTCTTAACCTCCTCAATCAATTTAGCCATTTTATCGGCAGACGAAGCATCGGGACACCGCACGGCATTACTCTCAATCTGAGTCAAATCATATCTCTTGTAATCTTTATCAAGCTCAATATCCCCAACTTGCGAAGTATATGCAACAATATCTACTCCCAACTTTTTAAGCGCAAGTTTTGCAAAGGCTCCTGCTACAACACGAGCAATAGTTTCGCGAGCTGACGAACGACCGCCTCCACGATGATCGCGTACTCCATAGTGTTGAGTATATGTATAATCAGCATGAGAAGGACGATAGATATTACGAAGGTTATCATAATCTCCACTCTTCATATTGCTATTGTAAACAGCAAAACCTATTGGTGTACCTGTTGTTATCCCCTCAAATACACCTGAAAGTATTTCTATTTTGTCAGCCTCGTTACGTTGAGTTACAAGCGAAGACTGACCGGGACGACGTCTGTTTAATTCACCCTGGATAAAATCCATATCAACTTCAATACCCGCAGGCATGCCATCAATTACTCCTCCCACAGCAACACCGTGAGATTCACCAAATGATGTAAGTGTAAATATTGTTCCGAACTTATTCATCGAAATTATCATTATATAGTTGTGCGAAGATAATAAAATTTTCACTATCTTTGAGATGTTGTTTTAGAATTTTTTAGAATGATGAAAAAGAGTTTTGTTTTTATGGCAGATGGCTTTGAAGAGATTGAAGCTCTTGCCGTAGTTGATATGTTAAGACGTGCAGCAATGCCCGTAAGTATGGTATCCATTACTGACGAATTTGACGTTCAAGGAGCTCATGGAGTTACTATCATCGCAGATGAGGTTATTTCTGAAGCTGATTTTGGTGATGCTGAGTGGCTCATACTTCCGGGAGGAATGCCGGGTTCAGCAAACCTTGCATCATGTGCTCCACTTGTTGCCATGCTCAAAGCTCATAACGAAGCAGGAGGTAAAATTGCAGCAATATGTGCAGCCCCAATGGTATTAGGAGAGAATGGCATTTTGGAGGGCAAAAATGCAACATGTTATCCTGGATTTGAAGAACATTTGAAGGGAGCAAACTATACCGCTACACAAGTTGAGCGTGATGGAAATATTGTAACAGGAAACGGTCCTGCTCAAGCCATAATGTTTGCAGCGGCAATTATAGAGAAAAGCCTTGGAGAGGCTACAGCAAAACGCATTCTTGAGGGAATGATGAGATAACTATCGGAATGGCGAACAAAAACAGATTTTACGTTGTTTGGCAAGGGCTCAACCCCGGAATTTATAGTTCATGGGAAGAGTGCCTACTTCAAGTAAAGGGGGTACAAGGAGCAAAATATAAAGGTTTTGCAACAAGAGAGGAGGCAGAGGTTGCTTTCTCCGGAGGAGCACCAACTTTCCAACGTAAATCTCCCTCTGCCCAACAAGCAAAAATACTCCCTTCCGATATAAACAGTGCAATAGCGGTTGATGCCTCATGCTTGGGTAATCCTGGCAAAATGGAGTATAGAGGAGTATGGGCTGCAGATGGAGGTGTTATTTTCAACGTCGGACCCTTTGATGATGGCACAAACAACGTTGGAGAGTTCCTTGCTATTGTTCATGCCCTTGCATGGTTAGAGAAGAACGGCATGAATTGCACTATATATTCAGATAGCAGGAATGCAATGTTATGGGTTGAAAAAGGCGTATGCAAAACAAAACTTGCAAGAACAGGGCGTAACGATAAAATTTTTGAATTGATAAGTCGTGCCGAGAATTGGTTAAGAACTCACCCATTCAGAGCAAAAATAGTTAAGTGGGACACCAAAGCATGGGGAGAAGTCCCTGCAGATTTCGGGCGTAAATAATTAGAAACATGATAGTAGGTTTTGACGGTAAAAGAGCTGTTGCCAATTTTACAGGATTAGGCAACTATAGTCGATTTGTTATAGGAGCTTTAAATAAAAATTTTCCGAATAATTCGTACAAAGTTTTTGCACCCAAACAAAAGGATAACAAGGAGTTTAACGACCTGCTATGCAATAATACCATTGACATATATCCCCAAGGTAAAATATCAAAAGCATTACCGGCATTCTGGCGTTCAAAACTAATCTTAAATGATTTAAAGAGAGAGAAAATAGATATTTTTCATGGATTGAGCGGAGAACTCCCCTTCGGTATTTCCAAAACAGGAATTAAAAGTGTTGTTACCATTCACGACCTTATTTTCAGACATTATCCGCAATACTATAAAGCAATAGACAGGACAATTTATGATTATAAATTTCGCAGAGCTTGTCAAGAGGCTGACAAAATAATAGCCGTAAGCGATTGCACCAAACGCGACATTATCTCTTTTTACGGAATACCCGAAGAAAAAATTGTTACCATATATCAAGGTTGCCACCCCAATTTTAAAGCAGTGCCTGACTCTGAACTAATTGAAGAGGTAAAAAAAACATACAATCTACCTAAGCGCTATATTGCCTGTATTGGCACAGTTGAAGAGCGAAAAAACTTGCTGTTACTTGCTAAAGCAATGGAAAATCTGCCCAAAGATATACATCTAATTGCAGTAGGGCGCAAAACTGCATACGCAAAAGAGGTTGAGGATTTTTGCGATAAAAACGGACTATCGGATAGAGTAAGAATTATAGAGGGTGTTCCTTTTAAATATTTACCATCTATTTATCACGGATCAGAGCTATTTGCATATCCATCAAGATTTGAGGGGTTTGGAATACCCATTGTAGAGGCAATAAGTGCAGGACTCACCGGAATAGCAGCAACAGGCTCATGTCTTGAAGAGGCAGGAGGTGATGGAGTGATATATGTAAACCCGGACTCTGCAGAAGAGTGCGCAACGGCTCTAAACAAACTGCTAACAGATACCGAATACAAACAATCACTTATAACCAAAGGTAAAGAACACATTAAAAAATTCAGCCCTGAAAAAATAGCTGAAGAGATAATGAAAGTATATAAAAGACTTTAACTAATGGAAGAGAAAGAGAGTAGGGATAAGACAAAAGATGTTATAATAACAATACCCATATATACTCTAAATTTTTCGGAGTACGAATGGGCATCAATCAAACAATGTTTTAAAGTGTTGCGTAATTATTCTATCTGTTATATAAAACCTGAGTCATTGGATATATCAACTTTAAACAACAAATACAAAGCTGATTATATTGAATCGTTCCCTGATATCTACTTTAAAGGTATTAGCGGATATAACCGACTTATGCTCTCGCCCATTTTCTATAACCGATTCAAAGGCTGGAAATATATATTCATTTATCAAACAGATGCCTGGGTTTTCAATGATAATTTACAATTCTGGTGCGATAAAGATTATGACTATATCGGAGCCCCATGGATTCCGAAAAAGAAATACTCAATGCCTTACTATAAACTTTACGTTGTATTAAAATCAATATATTGCAAAATATTCTCACAGCCCAATTACAACAAGCTATATTATAATGTTGGGAATGGAGGTATTTCGCTTCGCAAAACAGATAAATTTGCGATAGAATCGCAAAAAAGAGCAGATGAGATTGAGAACCTTTTATCAAGGAAAGCTAAAGATTTCTATAACGAAGATGTATATTGGAGCATAACCATAAACGAGAAAGGAAAAATCTTAAATATCCCCCAATGGCAAGAAGCTCTAAACTTCTCTTTTGACAAAAATCCAGAAGAGAGCCTACAAATGAACAATGGCAATTTACCTTTCTGTTGTCATGGCTGGACAAAACAAAAGATGTTGCCTTTCTGGCAAAAATATATCATGATATAACCCAACATAAAATGGATATTAAGGGACTATACAAAGGCTTAGATGAAAAGCCAAATATATTGGCAGTTATTCACGACTTCAGATACTCAAAAGGAGGAAGTGTAGGAGGAACAACCCTACATCTTATGGATATAATTGATAATCTCAAAACATCTTATAATTTTCACGTTCTATATTGGAGTGCCGACACTCACAAACACCACATTACATCTTTTTTGGAGCAAAACATTGTTACAAAAATATTGGGAGATTTCTCTCTTAACAGAAAAGAGCCTTGGAAAAAGTTATATTGTAACGATTTTAGAGTTACTGTTGAAAATGCCATTGATGCTCTTAAAATAGATATCATACACATTCATCATCTCAAGAACATGTTTCTTGACATTTTTGAGGTTGGAGAGAATAAAAATATTCCTATCATATATTCCATTCACGACTTCTATGCAGCATGCCCCTCAATAAATTTAATAAGATGGGATAATGTTTCGTGTCATAATTCCAAAGAGAGAGATTGCAAAAATTGCGCAGAAAAAAAATTCAATATATCAAATTCTTACATCAGTGAGTGGCAAAAAGAGTTTGGGGAAGCCTTAAAAAAGACCGATACGATTGTAGCCCCTGCAGAAAGCACAAAGGAGATATTCAATAGCATATATCCTATGCACAATACCAAAGTAATAGAGCATGGATATGATATTAAACCATATACAGGGACAAAGAAGAGAGAGGATAAATTTAATATTGCCTTTGTTGGCAGTATAACAAAAATAAAAGGATTAGATCTTTTCTTGGAATTTATAAAGATTACAAAAGGTTCAAATATAAGGGTTCATCTTTTTGGCACAACCCATAAGGTTGCAGTAAAATCGGACGGAGTCAATTTTATAAACCATGGAGCATATAAGCGAGAAGAACTTCCGGGACTTTTACTATCTAATAATATTGAAGTTGTGTGTCTGCCATCAATTTGTGCTGAGACCTTCTCATACACCCTATCTGAAAGCCTATTATGCCGAATTCCTGTTATAGGGCTGAATATTGGAGCTATTGCCCAACGCATCAAAGCTATTGATGCAGGGTGGATATTACCTATTGAAACAGATGCAAAAGAGTTATTCAGAGTAGTAGAATCATTAAGCGAAGGGAGTTATAATGATTATCTATCTAAAATTAAAAATATAGATAATAATTACAATAAGTTATCAAGCGTTGCTACAATGTGCAATAGTTATAATTCTCTTTATACCTCATTAATTAAAGAGAGAAATGAGGACAATAATAATATCTATTTCTTTGAAAATGAAGATGATTTTGTAATTGGCATTGAGATTGACAAATCGGGGAGAGAGGATTATCGTACTTTACGCGACAGAATCACAAGCGAAAATTTATCATTCAAAGAAATATTTAGCGAAATTAAAGTTTTTAGAGAAAAATATCCACAAAGCAAACTACGTAATAAAATTGCGTTCAAACTATTTTGGCATAAAATTGAGCATAAAAAAATGTAGGGAGAACACTTCTTCTATTTTTAAGATTTTAATATTTACTTCAACGACGGACCCCTAACAATTTCTTTAACTTTAATAAGGTTCTTACACATTTACGGGTATGATGTAAAACCCAAGGAGAAGAGAATCTATCTATATCATTATCTGCGATATAAGACAGATATCCTTTATATCTATAATTCTCGTTTGTAATATAATTTATAATATTATTTAAAATTGAGACTGGAAATAATTTTGACTCTAAAAGTTCCTCTGTATACTTACTTCTCTCTTCAAATACCATATCTCTATATTTTGGATTTGAAGATATTCCTTCATCGTTGAAAAAAGAGATATTAACATCAATATATCTTGTGGAACATTTTCCTAATATTATGTGGTCTATAAAAAAAACCCAATCTGATATAATTTTAAAATCCTCTCTATATAATTCTGAATCAAATAATTCTCTTCTAATTAGTGTTGACTGATGCCCCAATGAATCCAAATATAACAATTTATAATCTATCTGTTTTGAAAATGTTTTTAGTTTTTTTTCTCCGTTTTTACAAACCAAGGTAAAGTTCCCATAAACTATATCCTCTGAAAAGTTTTTTGAAAAGATCCTCAAAATCGACTCTTTTTCTAACCAATCTCCACTATTTAAAAATAAAAGGTATTCTCCTTGAGCTTTATCTATACCTTTATTCATGGCATTATATATGCCTTTGTCTGGTTCGCTTACCCAATAAGCTAATTTGTCGGTATATCTTTTTATTACATCAACACTTCCGTCTGTTGACCCTCCGTCAATAACAATATGTTCAAAATTGGAGTATGTTTGCTCATTCCAAACGGAAGAAAGAGTCCTCTCTAATCCTTTTGCATCATTATAGTTTATTGTTACTATAGATAGTTTTGTCATCAAATTTAAATAGTTTTATAGTACGTATTCTTAGTTTGTTCTATCATTTTAGATATTGAAAAATATTTCAATCTTTCAAATCCCTTAGCCCTTAAATCTGCTCTTTTTTGAGAATCATCAAGTAGCGATACTAAAGTTGAAGATAAATTTTCTGGATTCTCAGCCTCAAAATATAAAACACTATCGCGAGCTATTTCTGGGAAACAACTTGAAGAAGATAATATAGTTGGGCATCCTCCTTTAAATGCTTCTAAAATTGGCAATCCAAAACCTTCATACGATGATGGAAATATAAAGCATACAGCATTTTGATATAACCATAAGAGCTCGTTTTCATTAACCATAAAGTTATAAGTAATATCTGCTATACCATATTTTTTTAAAAGGAGAAACTCCTCTTCTGTAAATTTTGTTCCGGTTGTTATTATATTAATTCCATACTTCTTCACCACCCCAGAAACACCAATTACAAATTCTTTAAAACATTTATATTTAGCCCTTCTATCTCCTACAAAAAGTATATAATCTGAAGAAAAGGGTAATATTAGAGGTCTTGCTTTTAAAGACTCATTCCACATAAGTCCATGATGAATAACATCAATTTTTTCTTCCGAAACCCCTAAAATATTAATAATATCTTTTTTAGTGTTTTCAGATATAGCAATTAATCTATTTGCTCTATTAATCATATCCTTTTTTTGCTGGATAATTATATCTCCACGGTAAAATTGCTCAGGGAATAGTTCATATATCATATCATGAACCGTCAAAACCATAGGTTTTTTTTTGAGCCTTTTCATATGTGGATTATAGTATGTAGGGTGAAATAAATCGTATAGAGAATATTTACTTACATATTTAAAATACTTCCGATTTTTATTTTTAATAAAGTCCAAATATTTTCTAATTCCAACTTCTCGCAAATAAACATTATTTGTTCCTAATACCCCCACAGTTGTGTTAACACCATAATCTGGAAGTTTATTCGCTAAAATAGAGATATAGCGAGAAATACCTCCCAATCTTTGCTCATCAAATATTTGGTTGTCAAATAAAACTCTCATACTAATCTATATTTTAGCATTCTACGCTACATTCTGCATATCAACAAGTTTCTTATAGTAACCATTAAGAGCTATTAGCTCATCGTGTTTGCCACGTTCAACAATCTCTCCTTCGTGCATTACACATATTAAATCTGCATGTTTAATTGTTGAAAGACGGTGCGCAATAACCAAAGTTGTACGGTTACGCATAAGGTTCTCCAAAGCCTCTTGCACCAAACGTTCACTTTCAGTATCAAGAGCAGAGGTGGCCTCATCAAGGATAAGAATTGGAGGGTTCTTCATAATGGCACGAGCTATACTTAAACGTTGACGTTGACCTCCTGACAGACGGCAACCTCTATCTCCAATGTATGTATCATATCCATTCTCTGTTGCCATAATAAAGTCGTGAGCATTAGCAATCTTAGCGGCCTCAATAACCTGCTCCATTGTTGCACTCTCAACTCCGAATGTTATATTATTATAGAATGTATCATTAAACAAAATTGCCTCTTGGTTTACATTACCCATTAAGGCACGCAGACTAAATGGTGTTACATCTCTTACATCAATACCATCTATTAAAATTTTTCCTTTATCAACATCATAAAAACGAGGAACCAAATCTGCCATGGTTGTTTTTCCTGAACCGGATTGTCCTACAAGAGCAACGGTTTGTCCTTTCTTAATAGTCAAATCAACACCTTTGATAACATAATCCTCATTATACTTAAACCATACATTACGATACTCTATTTCACTTGTAAGTGCAGGCAATGGTTTTGGATTTTCAGGAGCTTTTATTGGATTTTCTGCGCTAAGAATTTTATCAACACGCTCCATTGAAGCTAATCCTTGTTGAATAGCATAAAAACCTTTTGTCAAATCTTTTGCCGGGTTTATTATACTATAGAATATAATCAGATAATATATAAATTCCGGAGCTGAAATCATTCCAGAACCTTCAAGAATCAATGTTCCTCCAAACCACAAAACTATTGCAATTGTAAGTGTCCCCAAAAATTCGCTCATAGGGTGAGCCAAAGATTGGCGACGCGCAATTCTATTGCTAAACTTAAACAATAAGTTGTTTGTATTGTGAAAACGATTTTTTATTTTCTCCTCGGCATTAAATGCCTTGATTATTCTCAACCCCCCTAAAGTCTCATCTATCTCTGACAAAAGAGTTCCGGATTGTCGTTGAGCGTCCATTGAAGCGCGCTTTAAAGTCTTTGAGACCTTACCCATTATATATCCTGCAATAGGTAACAATACCAATACAAAAATTGTCAGTTGCCAACTAATAACAAACATTGTTACCAAATAGACAATTATCATTATCGGATTTTTTGATATCATCTCCAACGATGCCATAATTGAGTTCTCAACACCTCCAACATCACCGGTCATACGCGCCATTATGTCGCCTTTGCGTTCTGCAGTAAAGAAACCTATTGGCAATGATGTTACTTTATCATATAAGAAATTACGCAAATCACGTACAACTCCTGTGCGTAAAGGGATTATAAAGTATGAACTCAAGTAAGCTGTCATTGTTTTAAAGAAGGTCATAATAACCAATAAAACCCCCATTAAAAATAGCACCCACGATTGACCATTTGCAACAATTTGCTCATTAATAAAATAGTAGAAATTATTTATAAAAACATCTTTAGCGCTGCCACTTCCCCACTCCATCCATTGATACGAAGTTTCATTAATTTTGAACAATATCTCCAAAATAGGAATAATTGTAGCAAATGAGAATAGAGTTAGCGCTGTAGATAAAACATTAAAAATTAAATTTAATATGAAATAATACTTATATGGAGGAACAAAGCGTACAAGAAGTTTTAAAAGATCTTTAAACATAAAACTTAATTTTAATTTCGGATAAAACTATCTCGAGGTTCATTATAAAAATGTTATCTTTGCAAAGATATAAATTTTTTACAATAAATGAGCAATACTACTTCTAAACTATCTATAGTAACAATAAACTATAATAATGCAAAAGGATTAGAGAGGACCCTTTCTTCTGTTTGGAATGAGCAAACATACCCCAATTTTGAACACATTGTTATTGACGGAGGGTCAACAGACGGAAGTGTTGATATCATAAAAAGATATTCCGATAAATTAGCATATTGGGTAAGTGAACCCGATAAGGGCATATATAATGCCATGAATAAAGGTATAGACAAAGCTCAAGGCGAATACCTTTTATTTTTAAATAGTGGAGATTGGTTAGAAAAAGAGTCTCTAAAGAATCTCTTTTCTTATAATTTCAATGAGGATATTGTATCCGGAAATCTTATAAATGTAGAGCCAAACGGAAAGGCTCGTGTTATAAAAAGCCCTAAGACGATAAAATTATCAGAATTAATGCTTCACTATCTTCCTCATCCTGCAACATTTATAAAAAGAGAATTATTCTCCGATAAGAGATACAACGAAGAATATAAAATAATCTCAGATTGGATTTTTTGGATAGAGGAGTTAATATTTAATAATCGCTCTTATTTATCAATAGATACAAATATTTCATATTACAATCTTTTAGGCATATCCTCAAAATCAGAGAATAGGCAAAAAATAGAAGAGGAGAAAACGTCCTTTTTAAAAAATAGATTTGGAGAACGCTTTGAAATGGATAACATATATAAATGTTTCAAAGCCATTGATATTATATCAAAACACAAATCAAATCAACTTATAACTTCAAAAAGTATGCAACGAAAACTACGAATATATTATAAGATTCTGCTTTTCATAAAAAAATTTTTTTAATAATTGTTTTTGCTTTACAAAATTTACACCTATCTTTGCAAGCGTATCGGTTCTCACCGAAGATTAAAAGGAATAGGGTGTAAATCCCTAACAGTCCCGCTGCTGTGAGTTCCAACAAAAGGCGTGGATTGCCACTTTTACGCGATATAGCGTAATGGGAAGGTAACCAAACAAAGCTGGAACAAGTCAGAAGACCTGCCGATACATACTACTAACAGCTTTCGAGGAAAGAGCGTGTGGTGTTAATGCAAAAGGAGTCTTCTCTCCATACATGCCGTAATAGGTATACAATCCGCATCATCTTCCCCCGAAGCACAAATAAGGAAACTCCCTCAATTTCAAGAGCAGAACTTTCTAAACGATTAAAAATCTGTGAACGTCAAGTTAGAAAAATAACAGATCAATTACAAGAAAAAGGCGTATTGATTCGTGAAGGCGGGAACTCTGGAAAATGGGTTATTAATAAGATATAAGTTTCATTAATCTTGAACAATATCTCCAATATAGGAATAATTGTAGCAAATGAGAATAGAGTAAGAATTGTTGAAAGTATATTAAAAAAAAGATTTAATATGAAATATTTCTTATATGGGGATACAAATCTTACAAGCAGTTTTAATAATTCTATAAACATAAAACTTAATTTTTAATCGACAAAATTTATCGTTTCAATATTTATAATCTACAAATTTTGTATCTTTGTGGCAAATAAACTCTAAAATTTGTATGACAAACAAGGTAGATATAACAAAGGAAATAACATTTGCATCATCTGACCCAAATGTTTCAAGACAAATATCATTGATGGAGAAAGCAGGCAAACTTCGCAAGATTGCTCCTCGCTTATATACATCAAATACGATTGACAGTTATGAGAACATTGTAAGGAGAAATATTATTGATATCCTCATTTGGCGTTATCCAAATGCAGTAATAAGTCATAGAAGTGCCAAGGAAATGCGCCCTACTGCTGAAGGCAACTTTTATATGACAACTACCTATAGCAAAAAGATTACAGATTTGCCGGGAATAACTATCAATCTATTGAAAGGTCCTGCTGCCGATGAAGACGACCTACCATATAATGGAATTTATATTGCAGGAGAATACAGATGGATGCTTGAAAATATGCAGACTTCACGAAAAGGTGCGGAGAATTCAAAGTCTTTGCCTGTTGGCGAAATTGAAAGTAAGTTGGAAAAGATTCTCTTGATGGGAGGGGAAGACAAACTCAATGCATATCGTGATAAATTAAGAGAAACATCTGAAAGGCTTGATATGCCAAAAGAGTTTGAGAAAATCAATAAAATAATATCTGCGTTATTGGCAACTCACTCTTCAGATGTTCTTACTACTCCATCTGCAAAAGCAATGTCAGCAGGTTTACCATTTGATGCAGGAAGAGGTGAACTGTTTGAAATCCTTTTCCATGCTATAAAAGATGAGTATTTTGTTGAGCGTGCCAACCGCAATAAGGACGAAGAATCGTTCCGTCTTTTCTCGTTCTTTGAGAGCTATTTTTCAAACTACATCGAAGGTACAGAATTTGAGATTGACGAAGCTAAACAGATTGTAGATTCGGGTATTCCTATTCCTCGACGTGATGAAGACTCGCACGACATTCTTGGTACATTCCGAGTTTTGTCAAACCGTGCAGAAATGAATCGTGTACCGACCTCTACTGATGAACTATACTCGATATTACAATCTCGACACTCAATACTGTTAAGTGGTCGTCCACATTTAGAACCAGGTATCTTTAAAACAAAGAATAATAGAGCCGGAAATACAGAGTTTGTCGATTACCAATTGGTAAAAGGCACATTAAATTTTGGATACAAGTATTATTCGGCACTTAAAGACCCTTTTGCTCGTGCTATTTTTATGATGTTTATGATTAGCGAAGTACATCCATTTAACGATGGCAATGGAAGAATCTCACGTATAATGATGAACGCTGAACTTGTAAAAGCCGAGCAAACAAGAATTATAGTTCCAACCGTTTTTAGGGAGGACTACATATTGGCATTACGCAAACTGACACGACAGAAAGATCCAAGTGCATATATTAATGTAATGATTAAACTCCAAAAATTCAGTGACAACTTGTATGGTTCAGATTTTACTGAATTAAAAGAGTATCTACGAGCTTGTAACGCTTATGAGGAACCCTCACAGGCGAAACTTGAAATTATAGATCGAATCATTAGATAACAATCGACAAAATTTATCATCAAACAGTTTATAGTTTAAAAAGTAGCCAAACTCTTTTATTCAATCAAGGAATTTGGCGACTTTTATATCAGAGTTGTTTGACAAAGACAATGCGAACCGAGAGCAGAATAAAACTTGTTTTAATTATATTGGTATCCGATAAAAATTCCCAAAGTATAGTAAATCGCCATTTCCTACATCTACACACCTGCCCAAACAAAGATTTTCGAATAACAAGCCCCCTCTTTTAATATATGAGGTTCAAAACAGAGCAATTTTTATCGGACAGTAATAATAAAAAATCTTTTTTAATAATTGTTTTTGCCTTACAAAAAAAATACCTATCTTTGCAAGCGTATCGGTTCTCACCGAAGATTAAAAGGGAATAGGGTGTAAATCCCTAACAGTCCCGCTGCTGTGAGTTCCAACAAAAGGCGTGGATTGCCACTTTTGTGCGATATAGCATAATGGGAAGGTAACCAAACAAAGCCGGAACGAGTCAGAAGACCTGCCGATGCATATTACTAACAGCTTTCGAGGAAAGAGCGTGTGGTGTTAATGCAAAAGGAGTCTTCTCTCCATACATACCGTAATAGGTATAATCCGCATCAACTTCTCCCCGAAGCACAAATAAGAGAGCGGTGAAATTCAAATCAAACATCAAAACAATATTATTGGCAATTGCTATAAATATTGCCTCATCAACTACATATGCCAACAAAGTTGAAGAGAGTACAGTAGATTCTATGCTATTGCTCTTAAACTTAAATGAGGTAAGCGTAACGGGAAATATATTCAGAGAGATGACTCCCGTTCAACGCCTTAGCGGAAAAGAGTTGGAGAAGCTAAATAGTTACTCTGTAGCAGATGCATTACGACACTTTACAGGCGTTCAACTCAAAGATTACGGAGGCGTAGGCGGCATAAAGACCATTGACATACGCAGTATGGGAGCCAACCATGTAGGAGTTTTTTATGACGGCATACAGCTTGGCAATGCCCAAAATGGGCAAATTGACCTCTCAATGTACTCTCTTGATAATATTGACGAATTAGCAGTATATAATGGACAAAAGGGCGAGATATTTCAACCGGCAAAAGATTTTGGTTCGGCAGGAATGTTATATATTCGCTCTCGCCGCCCTAAATTCAGCGAGGGCAAGAACCTGCATTTAAAAGTAGCATCGAAATTTGGTTCATTTGCCACAATAAACCCCTCTTTACTATTAGAATCAAAGATAAACGACAGCATATCTGTTTCTGTATCGGCAGAGTATTTAGCTTCAAGTGGCGAGTATGATTTCAGATACCGCCGTGTTACACCCGACGGAACAGTTGCATACGACACAACTGCCACTCGCCAAAACGGAGATATAAGAGCCATAAGAGTTGAAGGAGGAGTATTTGGCACAATAAACGACGGTTATTGGCGAGTTAAACTCTACAATTACAACTCAGAACGTGGCATTCCCGGAGCTATAGTAAATAATGTATGGCGCAGAGGCGAACGTCTTTGGGATAACAACACCTTTGTCCAAGGCACATTCAGCAAAGACTTCTCAAAACGTTACAGAGCAATGGTAAATGCCAAATATGCCTACTACAACACTCACTATACCAATAACGATGCAAAATTGATAGAGGTTGACAACCGATACAAACAAAAGGAGTTTTATATATCAACTTCACATGCCGTATCACTATTCCGTTTTTGGGACATGGCGGTTGCATACGACTACCAATTTAACGCTCTCAATAGTGATATAGCAAACTTTGCTTTTCCAAAACGTCATACCAATATGTTGGCTTTAGCAACGTCATTTCAGATTTGGAGGCTAAAAATTCAGGGTAGTTGTTTAGGAACATTCATTAAAGACAAAACCAAAACCGGCGACAACTCAGGTAAAAAGCATGCATTCTCACCCTCAGTACTCCTCTCATTAAAACCCTTAAAAAGCGGAGATCTTACCTTACGAGCATTTATAAAACGAAGTTTTACAATGCCCACATTTAACGATTTATACTATACCGATTTAGGCAATGCAGCTCTTAAACCCGAATATGCAACACAATATGACGGAGGCATAACCTACTCTCGCTCATGGGATAATAAATTTGTTCGCTCATTCAGAGTTCAGACCGACGGATATTACAACCGAGTTACAGACAAAATTACCGCATACCCCAAAGGGCAACAATTCCGATGGACAATGCTCAATTTAGGAGAGGTTGAGATTAAAGGTTGCGACGCAGCTGCCGAAGTTACCATATCACCTGCCAATAAACTATTCTTTACACTAAAAGGACAATACACATTCCAACAGGCAATAGATGTTACCGACCCTACAGACAGCTACTATGGCGACCAAATTCCATACGTACCTCGCCATAGCTGTTCGGCAATGGTACAAGGAGCATACTACGGTTGGATGATAAATTATAGCTTCATATATGCGGGCGAAAGATATTCGCAACAACAAAACATTACAGCAAACCATATGCAACCATGGTACACTCACGACATATCGCTAACAAAAGAGTTTAAATTAAAACGAGGTGGTGCCTTAAAAGGCACATTTGAAGTAAACAACTTTTTAAATCAGGCATACGATGTAATTCAAAACTACCCTATGCCGGGCATTAATTATCGTTTTACTATATCATACGAGCTATAATATGAAAAATATAATATACATAACATCATTAATCTCGCTTTTACTCCTTGCATCGTGTCGCGAAGAGGAAACTATTATCCTTTCTGAAGAAGAGAGTATTGAAGTAGCAAAAGATATAAATGCCAACCCCTACGGATTTTACCTACTTAACGAAGGCAATATGGGTAGTAACAAAGCAACTCTTGATTTTATGAACTTTACAACAGGCGTATATACCCACAACATATATGCCGAGCGTAACCCAAACGTGGTAAAGGAGTTGGGCGATGTAGGCAACGATGCCAAAATATATAAAGATAAATTGTGGTTAGTAATAAACGCCTCTCACAAGGTTGAGGTAGTTGATGCCACAACAGCCAAAAGCATAGGAAAAGTTGATATACCAAACTGCCGATACGTCGTATTTGACGGAAATTACGCATATGTTTCATCGTATGTAACAACAATAATCGGCGATGTTAACGCTCAAGAGGGAGCAGTATTTAAAATTGATATTGAAACCCTCAAAGTAGTTGATGAAGTTAAGGTAGGACGCCAGCCCGAAGAGATGGTAATAAAAAACGGATACCTCTATGTAGCAAACTCGGGGGGATACAACTCAGAGAATTACGACAATACAGTATCAGTTATAAGACTATCTAATTTTACCCAAATAGCAAAAACCAAAGTTGCAATAAACTTGCATAAATTAAGAAAAGACAAATATGGTAAAATATGGGTATTATCAAGAGGAGATTACTATAATAATCCACCACAACTATATAGGCTCACTACCGGCAATAACGGAACTATAGCCAATATTGAAAAAACAAATCTGCTATGTTCAAACTTTGATATTTGTGATGATAAAATTTATATGTATAACGCACCATATCAAGGCAATACAATGATAACAAACATAACCTATTCAGTAGCAGATGTAACCTCGACAGAAATAATCGACGGAAATTTTATAAAAGACGGAACAGCCGTTCTTATAAAAGTACCATACACGATAAAAGTAAACCCTTCAACAAAAGAGGTGTTTATATGCGATGCAAAAAACTATGTATCATCAGGCACAATAAACTGTTACTCTCCACAAGGCACAAAACGTTGGAGCGTATTTACAGGAGATATACCATCAAGCATTGAGTTTATATATAAGTAATATAAAATGAAAACTTTAAAAAACATATTACCATACATACTACTCCTATTAGCTGTAAGTTGTAGTAACGAAATACCTACAACCTCTATAGGATTAGATGATGACTACTATGTTGCCCGATTACAAAAATTGAATTTGACTATCGGTGCAGCAGGCGATAGTTTCAAATGGGAAGTAACCTCTGAAAATGGAGAGACAAAAACATTGTCTAATACCCAACAATGCCTATTTGTTTCAAAAGAGAGCGGAGTATATACCCTTACCCTAACAATAACCGATAACGGAGAAGAGATTATTGAAACCTCAACAATAAGAGTTATCCCAGAGGATATTGAGTACAAACCAACCATGTCAAAAGTATTGGAATTCAATCCCGCACCCGGGCAATTCATTAACGACCTACCCGAATATGAAGAGGGAGACACAAAAGAGATTATCCGACAAAAAACAGAGCAATATCTCTTAAATGGCAGTATGGTTTCACTTGGCTCTTTTGGAGGATATATAATCGTTGGGTTTGACCACACAATCTTAAACGAAACCGATAAAAAAGATTTCTTTTTAGGAAGCAATGCCTTTACAGGAAGTTCGGAATGTGGAATAGTATCAGTTTCATTAGACCGCAACAATAATGGCATTGCCGATGATGAGTGGTACGAACTTGCAGGAAGCGAGTACAACAAGCCCGAAACAATCAAAAACTATCAAGTAACATATTACCGCCCGGAAGAGGGCAAAACCCCTCTCCCCGGGAAGAACGGAGTTGTAGATAAAGAGTATATAAAGTGGAGTGATAATTTGGGAGGAGAAGGATTTATTGAACAAAACAATTTCTCAAACCACACCCTTGAATATTGGCCACAGTGGAGCAATGCCAAAGAACTCACATTCACAAGCACGCTACTACCTCAAAACTACACCATAAAGAGTAACGGGCAATATTTCCTTAACAAATATGATTGGGGGTATGCCGATAACTATCCCAACAAGGATAGAGAGAACAACTCGTTTGATATCTCTTGGGCAGTAAACAGTAATGGAGAAAAAGTAGAACTTATAGGCATTGACTTTATAAAAGTAGCAACAGGGCTACTGCAAAACTGCGGACAAATAGGCGAAAGCTCAACCGAATTTATAGGAGCAGAAGATTTGAATTTGTAACAAACAACTTAAAAAACACCATATTATGAAACATCTTTACAAAACAGTTCTTAGTGTAATAGTTGCACTATTGTTATGTTCTCCGCTATATGCGGCAAAAAAGAGTATTGTATTGGACCTGACACAACCCTCAAACCCCGAAACATTCACATATGACGATAACGGGGTATGGAGCGAGACCTACAATGATGTTGATTATACCTATTGGGAGTCTCAAATCTTTATGTTCTCACACCTAATTGACGGAGAAGGCTCTTCGTGGGGAGGATTAGCATGGGACGGATTTACAGTAAGTAAAAATGCAAGTGATGCCTCTGCAGAAGACCTTACATCTACTCAGTGGGGCTGTATGGCAAAAGGAGGAATATCAGCTATTGACAGAAATAACATTACCGTTGATGCCAATACTCCATACATTGTAGGATATTATAGCCTTATGTCGGCACAACATAGCCTCTCAATACTATTTAACGATGGCAACAGTTACACCCCAGAAGGATTCTATATAACAAACACCCCATACGTATATTATAGCACAAAAGATGGCTATTTTGTAGCACGAGCATTCACCGAAGAGGGCGATTATCTTAAACTTATTGCACACGGAGTAAAAGCAAACGGAAATGAAACAACAACCGAAATAACACTTGCCGAGTATAACGACGGCACATTCTCAGCAATTGATGAGTGGACATGGTTTGACCTCTCATCATTAGGCGAGGTAACAGAGGTGTACTTCACGATGGAATCAACCGACACAGACCCAACATGGGGAATGAATACACCCGGATACTTCTGTATGGATAAATTTACCGTATCAACAGAAGTTGAAGACGAAGATGTTGATGGAATAGTATTAGACCTAACACAACCCTCAACACCATCAGAATTTACATTCAATACAACAGGAGAGTGGGCCGAGACCTACAACGATGTTGATTACACACATTGGGAGGCGCAAGTATTCAAATTTTCACACCTGATTGGAGGCGAAGGCACATCGTACGGAGGAATGGCTTGGAACGGATTTACCATAAGCACAAACGCAAGTGATGCCTCAGCCGATTACCTATTAGATACCCAATGGGGCTGTATGGCAAAAGGAGGAATATCAGCAGTAAGCGGAGATGAAATTGTAGTAGACGCAGAACGTCCATACATAGTAGCAAACTATAGCTCATGGGAGACAGAGAACAGCCTATCAATAACCTTTAACGATGGCAATCTCTACACCCCCGCAGGAATGTACGTTACAAACTCACCATATCCCTACTACTCAAATATAACAGGAGATGACTTCTCTAACGGACTAACCAACGAAGGCGATTGGTTTAAACTAATAGCACACGGCGTAAAAGAAGATAACTCTGAAACAACCGCAGAGTTCACACTTGCCGAGTTCAAGAATGGCTCACTATCACAAATTACAGAGTGGACATGGTTTGACCTCACATCACTTGGCTCAGTAAAAGAGGTTTACTTCACAATGGAATCGACCGACGTAGGACAATGGGGAATGAACACACCGGCATACTTCTGTATGGACCGCTTCACAGTTAAAGACCCCGTTGCAAACGGAATAGAAGAAAATAAATCAGAAAACACAAAAGCAACCATATACTATGCATCAAACAACATATCAATTACATCGGACAAAGAGTGCATGGTAAAAGTATATTCAATTAACGGAGTAGAAGTGCTATCACAACCAATATCAAGTGGAACAACATATATAGCAACAAACACCCTACCCAATGGTATATACATTGTTAAAGCAGGAAACGAAGTGCTCAAATTCACAAAATAAGATACTGTTAGAATAATAGATAAAAATAGAGGCAACTCTATTTGAATAACCCCCAAAGTTATGCCAAACTTTGGGGGTTATTTTTCTATCTGTGAAAATTGCAAATTGGGTATAAATACATGCAAAAAACAGTTACTAAATATCAAATTTATGCAGAGTTGAATGTAATGGTATTGCGAAAAATAAAGTGAAAGCAGAACTGCGACAGCTGTCGCAGTTTTACCAAATTACCGAATAGATTAATACCAATTAACCGAAAAAAGTGCAGGATTATAAAACAAAAAAACCGTCCTCAATGAAGTCGGTTTCGTGCTTTTAGCTGTGGTGCCACCAGAAAATGAGTTTTATCTCTAAATGGCTCTATATCTTCGCGTTAAAGAATCGCAACAAACGTAATCTCCCGCTATTGCTCCACCTGATTTCTGCACCATTTTGCAGTGTCTCGCAGAGTCGAGTTCCTACTTTGATGCAAAGGTAGTGCAAGCCGAGAGAAGAACAAAATAAATGAGTTTATTTTTTCATCCGAGGCGCCGCCTACCTTCGGCGAAGCCAAAGTAGTGAAAATATTTGAAACAGAAATGGATGTACTAAAATTTTGCTCCACCTCAGTTCAGAATCCCTATTCTTATCTTCTGTTAAGATTGTTAAAGGCATCAATTAGTAAAGATATACTATCTATGACGGTCATTGTTCCATGCTTGGCTATCTGCTGATGGCACTCTTCAATTTGCCGTTGACATTCAACAGCAAGATTATATTCTTCTATCGTATAAGAGCCTATAATCTGAGCTTTGGATACAATGTAATTGCATATTTGAGACAGCTCTACAATCATTGAACGAAAACGAGCAATTTGAGCTACATTATATACCAATGATGCTCCGCCAACAATCATTCTTGCCTTTTCATTCTTTATTGCGGCTACCTTTGCTGCAATAAAAGCAACATCTATTACAGAATTATTCATATCTAACCGTATTACTAAAAGGTTCACAATCATAACCTATCATAAAATATAGAAAAAGTGTGGTTTTTGCATATTATATGATAGGTTGAGTAATTTCTACTTCTCCTTCAACTTCTTGATTTCTCTATCAAAGTCGCTTTCGAGTAAATCCATTTCTCGCTTGCGGTATATCTCAAACTCCTTCTCTGCCTTGGCTATTGCCTGTTGGTGCGAAACATTGCCCTTACCAATGAGTACTTTGCGCTTATGTGCGATGATTTGACCATCAAGAGCCTCTATCCAATCTTTCATTGTCATTGGATTCATTTCCAATGCCTGGAACTCTGCAAAATCCAAGAACCCAGATACAAGCAGATTCAAGCGTTGCAATTCTATCTCAGAGAGGTAGTTTTTGGCAATCTTCACATCATCTTTGGTAACATAGTCGCCCTTGAAATTTGTCATACCCACAAAAGGCTTTTCATTATCCACGCGATTGTAGATAACCTCGGCAGCTGTGTTCTCGTGAACTGCATAATGCAGTTTATTCTGCACCGTTGCAAAGAACATCTTTGTCATTTCACTACGGGGGTCATAGTCTGTTGCTGTGGCATAAATATCTGTTACCTGCTGATAGAAATTACGCTCACTGCTACGGATATCCCTTATGCGCTGTAACAACTCGCGGAAATAGCGATTGCCACCCTGTTTCAAACGATCATCATCCATAGCAAACCCCTTCTGTATATATTCATGGAGTCGTTGGGTTGCCCAACGGCGGAAACGGGTAGCAACCTGGGATTGTACTCGATAGCCGAGAGCTATAATCATATCGAGGTTGTAGTGAGCCACATCACGAGATTGTGTTTTACCTTCCATAGCTCCATGCTGAGTGGTTATTCGGAAATTCCGAACAACCACTGTTTTATCAAGCTCACCGTCTTCAAATATATGCTTAATATGTTCGCTTACATTCGATTTGCTCGTCTGGTAAATATCTGCTAGCTGATTTTGTGTCAGCCACAAATCCTCATCTGCAAATCGCACCGATACACGAGTAATCTCGTTATCGTCTTGGTATAATATTATCTTATTTTCTTCTTTCATCTTCCTCTAATGCTTCATTATGGTTTTGAATTTGCTCATCCAAAATGCGGTCAAGCTGATCCATATACCTATCCATAAACTCAATATCCTCTCTCCAACTTTTATAGTCTTCGTACTCCTCTTCTTCTGTGTACATTTTAGATCTTTTTAGCATTATTTATAGAGTATAGTATACCCACCCCTTTTGCTGTAAGGCGGTATTTCTGATTTTGACTATTAGGTTTTTCTGGAATCGTCAGTTCCAATATACCAGCCTCCAAAAGTGGACGAATGTATTTTCTCCTAAATTTAGTTCTATCGGAAAGACCCATAAATGCTAGCATTTCACCCAAAGAGCGTGCTTCCGTACAGAATACAATCAGTTTATCAAGGTTTTCAATATTAGGTACTGACTGGGTGCTGACTGGGTGCCGACTGGGTGCCGACTGGGTGCCATCTTGTACGCTTATAGGCAAAGTTATGCGGATAAAGTTATCTGTAAACTTGAAGCAATCTTCACCGTAGGCACGCAAGATACGAGGAATGCCAGAGCCTAACGACTCTACCAGTTCCACATCACGATATATACGCATCAGCTCCTTGTTGCGTGGAATGGATATACCATTGAAGAACTCCTCTCTTGTGAGAGATTCGGGCAAGCGACCAGCCGATGTAATTTCAAGTCTGTCGGGAAATATCTCAAACTTAGGTGGCACCTCAAATGAATAGTCATTATGCACAATAGCATTAATGACAGCCTCGCGCAAAGCAACCTTATTCCACAGAGGTGTTTCAATGCGCTCCATTGGAGTTATCGTTGCAGCCACCTTGTTCTCAATATCCAGTTTTGACAATACACTCTTGGTTGCTTTGATAAGAGAGCAATAGCCATACTCGTTGTTCTCTACCAAATCGCATCGGTCAAGGCTTGAATACTTAGCAACCTTGATTGAATTGCCATTCTCGTCAGCCAACAGATATGCCACATAGTTGTACTTGCCATCATCTGTAAGTAATTCCAATGTTCGCTTGAAATTATCATTAAGTCTTTTGCCACGCTCATCATAGTAGATACGCAACTGCTCAAAACTCAAATCCTGGCGGTTAGATACGATGCGGCCAATGGAGTTGCGTGTACGCATAGCGAACAGACGGTCGATCTGCTCCTGTGGCATAGGTTCGGCAGATGTTCCAACACGCATATACGCACCTCGTGGAGTCATTCCATATTTTGTTTTGAAA
>JAGBHI010000024.1 GCA_017935575.1 Bacteroidales bacterium
ATCACCCCCTCCTCTCCAATTGGCATTGGCAACGGGGTATGTATATCCTGTATGCGTATGGCTTGGCATCTCTTCAACTGTAAGTAGATGCTCCTTTTCTCCTCCTGCTCGACCTTTATTCCCAAAATTGTCTTTTGTACTATTATCATCTGGTATTTCTCCTACGATAAATCGGCCCCTAAGGTCTGGAACTCGAAAGTATCCTGATTGTGTACTTTGGGTGTTGCCTAAATAATCAATTGCAGAATTATAAACAGTGCCGATTACGTCATATAGAGAGAGATAATCTGATTGCTTATATTCTGCGCCATTGCATAGCAAATAACCGTCAGGTATGTAACTGCCATCTCCGCCCGGCCATATAATTATACCACCGACAGGATTGTTTAATAGGTCTATTTGGCGTAATGCGTTATCCAATGCCTGCTTAAGTTCTACATTAGTTTTTCCCATAAGCGGGGTGAAGTCATCCCAAGGAATAGCACCGTCATCTCCCTCAGAACATACAACAAGTTTCCTCTCGGTATATGCTGCTTCATATACTGCTTGTTCTGTTCCACTTTCGCCTACGGCTATTACGCTTTCATTCTCGGCTTCAACCTTTAAAAAGCCACTGTTTAGTCCTGCAGCAAACTGTAATACCTCACCATTGGGGTAAGCGTCAGTTTTAATATAGGCATAGCCTGTACCATGAGTATTATCCGAAATCTCCCCGCCAGCCAATATTATTTTATCCCCGGCAATGGCACCGAGCATTGCAAGCAATGTATCGTTATCTTGTAATCTTGCAAGAGTATTGCTATCGAGCGGATAACTCTCTTTACTTAAAAAATTTCCAACTGTCCTCATTGTATTAATCTTTATATATTACTTTATACCGTTTACCTGCTAATTTGTATTTGTCTATCAATTCACACACTTTATTTACATATTCAGAGTCTGATTTGGATATTATTACAGCAAAACCATTACCTACTAATTCCGACACCCCCTCTTTATAGATTAAATACTCAGCATATTTTTCGGTAAGTATAACCTGCTCAACTTCTCCTTTATCATTCTCTCTATACAAGAGTATTGCTTTACTTTCGTTCATATCTATAATCTCGCAGAGTATAGAGGTTCTATCCTTTATCAATTTTACGAGAGAATATACTTGCCCGGAATAACTCAACTTTAATTCAACATCCGCTTTGAAGTTTTCGTATCTTTCGTGGATGCCTTTTATTACTTCTGCTATTGCCCTATAAATACATATAAGTATGCCTCGTCGAAGTATGGCAGGGGTTAGAATAAGCATTATGCGTAAATATTCATCTTTCATCGTGCTGTCATGTCTATTTTTGTATCTCCACATTTATAATATCCCGCTTCTGGAGATTCCCAAGCTCCTATATCGTTGGTACCATTGTCTATTGTCTCGGTTGCCTTAGTAATATAAGCATCTATAACGCCCGGAACACTCTGTACTGCGTCAATCAATCCAGAGTTGGTATATTCTCCGTTAAATGGAAGGTTCTCTACATAATCCTTTACAGCAGATTCAATATTCTTTTCAATGGATGTTTTGTTCTGCAAAGCATCGTATGTAACATCCAATTTAACGCTTATCTCTGAAGGCTTTTTGTTGATTATATTTATTGCAACGCCTGCATCTTTTATGCGGTTAAGGTAGGTAGCAAGTTTAGAGCATTGTTCAGAACTGAGCGGTTCACGCCCGGTATTACCTTCTGTTGCAACTTTTATATCTATCTGCGAAGTTTGGGGGTTTTCCGTAGCAGAAGCAAATTTTACAACTTTGCCATTTTCAATATCTTGCTCACTCCAATTTGAAGTATCGAATTTGTCGCTATCGGTTATAAGTGGAGCACCATAGATAAAAGCCATTGTTTTATCTCTATACCAACGCAGGGTGTGAGGCATACGCTCATCGAGCATAGCATTAACTTTATCTATGTGAGTATCTAATAATCTCTCAACGACATAGAGAGCCGAAGCCACTACATAGAAAATAATGTTTTCAATTGAGACTTTCGAGAAGGCATCTTCCCATTTTGTACCGGGAGTGATGCCATACTTTATTTGCACCTCTCGTTGGGCGAGATATTCGCTTGTAATACTCTCTTTAATTTGGTCTATTGTTCTTGCCATTTTATTAAGTTTTTAGTTGTTAGCAACTCTATTTCGTTGGCAAAATTGCATTGTTTGCGTCTGCTCTGCAAAAAGTTCTACCAACCTGATATATATTTTTTATAATTAATGTATTAATAGAGAATTTTGCAGAGTAAAAATATATTTCATATGAAACGAACAGGTATAAAAATCGATGCTTACGGTTTCATTCAAACAGAGCAGAGGGCAATAGCCGTAGGCGATACATTAGAGCAGAACGAGATGTTACTTTTGGCTCTTCAACAAGGCGAGAGCAAAGAACACCCATTGCTTGGTATCGGGATAAGCGATATTGTAAATGATGAGAATATTCTTGATTGGCAGTGGCGTATAGTAGAGGGGTTGGCCATTGATGGAATAAAAGTAAAAGAGTTGGCAATAAACAATAACACCATTAACATAACAGGAGGCTATGAAAGTTAAATCACGACAAACCTATTACGATATTGCACTTGAGCAATACGGCTCTGCCGAGTATGCTTTCGACATTGCACAGGCAAACAACAAATTACCTTTTGATGTAGCAGAGGGAGAAATTGTATTACCCGATAGCATTATCGCAAATAAGAGCATTACAAATCACTACAAAACAAACAAAATAAGTCCCGCAACAGATATTAGCAACAGATTACTCTCCCCAATCGATAAGGGTAACGGAGGTATCGGTTATATGGGAATAGGAATTAATTTTATAATAAGTTAGGTCATGGAGAAACAAGATATATATCAAGCGGTAACAACGCCCATCAGGTTTGTTCAAGATAAAACAAACTTTGCCGTAATGGCTCAAAATGCTTTGGGTTTGGCAATGCCTCCTGTTATCCCTGTAAAGTGGAATCCCGTAGTGCCTAAAGCGAATGGTGAAATTACGCAAAGTACAGGGTTTGAGGCGGGAGATTATATGTTTCAATGCCCGACAGTTTTAAGTGTGGAAGGCAATGACTTTTACCTACCATTTGACCCCGTTATATCTGTAAGTTGTAAAAATATTATCACTCGCCGATATGTAGCAAAGGGCAGAACATCAACCTCTATAAAAGAGTTTTGGAGCAAAGATGATTACAGAATATCAGTAGCAGGGGTAATACTTGCCAATGATGCAAACGAGTTAAACCAATATATTGCCAATTTGCGTGAGGTATTGGAATATTCAGGAAGCGTTAAGATTGTAAATGAGATACTAAACAAGGCTTATAAGATTAACCATATAGCCATAGAAGATTACAATTTCCCCTTTACAAAAGGAATGGAAAATCAAACATTCTCATTCAACGCATACGCTGATGACAGTATCTATTTATTGGAGGGGTGAGGCACACCGGGAAAGGAGTTCACGAACTGAACCTTAATGTCAGGGAATGACTCAACGAATTGTATTTTGTAGTCAGGGAACGACTCAACAATCTGCCATTCGCAACCTCTGTCGGGGCGTTCATTGATTATTTTAATCTTTACATCCGGGAATGAGTTTACAACCTGAACCTTTAAATCGGGGAACGACTCAACAATTTTTACTTTGGCGGCCATGGGATATATCTCTTCCCCCTTTAGATATATGGCATTGCCGTCAGGTCCATAAATAAACTTCCCCTCTTTTGCTAATAATGATAAAGAGGTAAAGATTGAAAGAATAAGTAATAATCTTCTCATAATCGTCATTTTTTAATTGAGACAAATATAGTAAAATAAAGTTTAATTCTATGCTAAAATTAATACACAATATAAGAATAGGCAATATACATATTCGTCGCCTTGACAAGGTGGAGATACGAAAGAGTGTAGAAAACTTATGCGATACTGCTACAATATCAATGCCCGCAACGGTATATAACAGACCTCTCAGCGACATTAAACAATTAAAGGTTGGAGATAGTGTCCATATTCAACTTGGATATGATAGAGACGAAAATCTTAAAACAGAGTTTAAAGGCTATTTAAAAAGCGTTCAAACTACATCTGAAGGAGTCAAAATAGAGTGTGAAGATGATATTTACCTCTTTCGAGTACCAATGAATGACGAGGAGATAAAATCCCCGACGGTAGAACAACTTCTAAAAAAGTGTATTGATGCAGTAGCAAAAGTTTACAACATCACATTAAGCATTGATTGCAAATATGACTTCTCTTATGACAAATTTACAATTCATAAAGCAACGGCATATGATATACTAAAAAAGATACAAGAGGAAGCAAAACCAAATATATTTATTAAGGATAGAACATTATGTGTTTATCCTCAATTCTACGGAGAGTTTGGCAGGGCTAAATACGATTTCTCAAAAAACATTGAAACAGACGGATTTGATCTTATCTATAAAAATAAGGAAGATCGCAAATTACTTGTTGAGGTAACAGCAAAAGATAAATCAGGGGAAGAGATAAAGGAAACTGCTGGTGAACAGGGAGGAGATAAGATAACAAAAAAATTACCTTTTGTAAGTGATTTAAAGAGCTTACGATATTATGCTCAAGAGATTCTAAAATCAAATGTCTATACAGGCTACGAGGGTAGTTTTACGGGTTGGCTTATACCTTTTTGCGATACAGGCTACGAGGCAGAACTTATAGATCCTGAAGATACAGATAAGAACGGAGTCTATTATGTAACGGCAGTAGATATAGAGTATTCACCATCGGGAGGTAAACGCAAAATATCTCTCGGCAAAAAATTGTCATAATATGAATAACTTAAGCAAAATAAAAGAGAGTATACAGAGCATAGCAGGGCGCAACATCAATGACGATTGCTATGTAGTTGGAGAGGTAACAGAGGCAAACGGCACAACCTGTTCTGTCAAGATAAACGAGACCTTAACCCTTACCGATGTATTATGCATTGCCGCTGATGACGGAGATAGCAACAATATAAAGATTAAACCCAAAATAGGCAGTAAGGTGCTTATGGCAGACTTGTCGGGCGGAACTCTCCGCCAAATGGCTGTTGTAGCATATACACAAATAGCAGAGTTGGAGATGCCTAAAATCGATAGCCTGATTATCAATGGAGGTAAAAATGGTGCAATTATCAATATAGAAGTTTTAACAAGCAAAATAAATGAGGTTATAGGTGTTTTAAACAGCCTTATAACCTCATATAATAGTCATACACACTCTGTCCCCTCATTTGGAACATCAGGTACAGCTGTTCCAAATAGCAATAAAGCAAAAACTCTATGCAGTTCCGACTTTGCCGATAATACAATAAAACATTAAGCAGTGGTTGTTGCCATATATAATATACGGGCAACAGCCTCTTCAATCTCGCGAGTCATTGCTTGCTTATTTTCTGCATATCCGCCATTAAACACAATATTCTCAATCATTTTACCAAGGTTGATAGTTATCTGGGTGTTGCGTGTTCCTCCAGATACAGCACTTTCTACACCGCTACTTACATTATGTGGTACTTTGGAAGATGAAGTATTCATATCTGGCAATCCTTCCATTCCGGGTAATCCAGCAGGAGTAATGCCATTATCTGGATGATCTTTATTCCAACTCTCTCTTCCTGCGGCTACACCTTTATCAAACCAATCTTTGGGAAGTAACTTTTTAATCCACTCCAGTAATTTTCCTATTTTTTCTGAAATCCAATTTATAATTTTAGAAAATAGCCCCTTAATCCACTCGTATATGGCTATAAATGGTTTTGCTACCATAGAAGCTATTACAGTAATTTTATCCCATAACCAAGAGAATAAATCTCCTATTTTAGAGAATATACCTTTTATAACTTCCCATATAACAAAACATAGTATTCTGAAATTCTCACATTTATCCCAAAGTAATTTAAATATAGAGATTATTGCCGATATACCGGCAAGAATCCATCCGATAATAGGAATACTCTTAATAGCAGAACTTATTATCTTGCAAGCACCCTTTATTTCTAATGCCATTAAATTAAAATATCCTCCTGTGAAAGTTGCCGCAATTTGCATTCGGGTGAGATGCTTAATAATAGTTTTATATCCAATTTTAGATACATTAACAATATTATCCCAATTATTACTTATAACATTATATAATCCTGAAAACAGAGGCATCATTTGGGCAAATGGGATCAATACAGATGAGGCCACATTGGCTAATATGCCGAGATTGCCAGTAAGAGAGAAAAGAGAAATTTTTATATCATCTATACGGGCATTTATGCGAGCCTGCTTTTCCGCATAACTATCCATTATAATATCTGCCTGTTCATAGGCTGTATTTGTTCCTGTGATTGCAGTATCAAGGCGAGCAATTTCATCTATATTTTGCACAAGTGCCATAGCTGCTGCTGAGTTCTCGCGTCCGAAAGTTTTAACAAATAAAGCAGAATCATTCATTATTGTTTGCATCGGACGCAGACGTTCTGTTAGTGTTTTTGTTTTATCTGTGAGTGTATCAACATCAACGCCTGCAGTTTGTAACTCTTCCAATACAACCTTAGGCAAAAAACGACCTTGAGACAAAATACTCATAACATTACGAAGGGCGACACCACCTTCTGCCCCTTTCTTGCCTGCTTTATCCAATACCTGAATGGCAGCATTTGTTTCAGAGAATGAAACTCCTGCACTTTTTGCCATCATTCCTGCCTGTTCCAATGCTTGTTTTATCTGTGGCAACTCAGCAGAACCTTCATTGGCTGCAGCCGCCATCACATTCATCATCTCAGCCATTTTACGACTGGCTTCCATTGGATTATCTAAACTTATACCATATTGGTTCATGGCAGTTGTTAAAGTCTCGGCTGCAGCAATGGTATCACCTCCCATTGTTTTTGAGAGGATAGATATATTTTCTCCCATTAATTGCATTGCTTGAGGTGCATCTGCAAGAGTTGGGCTTAATTGAGAAAGTAATAATTTATAACTCTCTACTGCATCAGCGGCACTACCTCCAAATGTTTTTGCATTTTTTCGAGCATATCCTTCAATTTCTTTAAGTTTACTTCCTGTTACCCCTGCAATGGCTGATAAATCAGCAAGAGAAGAGTTTAGTGCTATAGCTGGGGTATTTACTTCATTTAATGTAGAAGACCAATCTCTAAGATAAGATGTTATATTATTTACCTTAAATGCCAAATCATGACATTTGGTTGTCAGTTTAGAAAAGATATTATCAGTAGAATTTGCTGTTATATTCAAATTCGCTAATGCTGTGTCTAATTGCAATATCCCTTTGTAAACATTACCTCCTATATTAATACTAAACGTCAAATTTTCAGCCATAAATATTTGTTTATTAAAATTTATTTATTATTTTTACAACGAATAATAATATTATAACCTTATGTTATACGTGTTAGTCGGCATATTTTTATTTATAAACGCCATTCTTGGATGGGCATCTTTGATAATTGTACCTATCTGGGTTATCATTTGGGGTATTGGTACAATTATGGGTAAAGACAAAAGCGGATTACCTCGAGAAATAAGGAGATTATTAAAATAACTTTTTACCTCCATTCTCTCTTTGTCTGATTTCTGATAGTTGTGCGAACTTCTCCGCCCATTGTTCATCTGTGAGGTTATTGGGGTCAATACCTAAATAGTATTGAAGGAGAGTGTCAACAAATCCTATCCAATTGTCCTCAACTCTCCCTTTTGCCCCCTCTACAACTTTTTTACTTCAATTGTTTTAATTGTTATCAATGAATCAACAATTGAGCCTGCTCCCAGTAAATGTTCGAGGTCTGTATATATTTTGTCAGAGCCACCTACAAAACAAGCTTTAAGCAATGTCTCTGCCATTTTCAAAGGATCATTCTGTAATGTTTGGGCATAACTTATTTGTTGACGAGAAGGTCGTTTGAAGTAAGCTACACAATCATCTGCTCGTCCTTCAACTATTGTTCCATACTCTCGTTTCAAAGCTTCTATTTGTTCCTGTGTCGCTTCTCCTTCTATTTTTAAAATATCTTTTGCCATCTTTAAATAATGTTTAATTGTTAATTAATAAGTTCTTTAATTGGAGGAATGAGAGATTAAGCATTAATTCATCACACCTAATTCCTCATTCCAAATTTTTGTTACGCAACCATATTTTTCTTGCGAAGGGCGATAAATGGTAGAGTTACCTCCATAAACTTATCTCCTTGCTTCATCTCTTTTGGCTCTTCGGTAAATTGAATACCTTGTATAATGTCTGTAATAGGCACATCTCCTGATGTAGGGTTACCGTAGTTTACTACCGCATTTACTTGTAGGTCCAAAATAGAGCGTGTAGGAGAGTTAAGGATAAGCACCTCTAATTCGCTTTGCAATAGGGTTATCTCTCCCTCAATTGAGCGATTACCTTTTTGTATGCTCATAGGCATAGCACCTTTGCCATAGATAACCTCTTTCTCTTGTTTCTCGGTATATTTAATACCTCTGATACCTGTTAGGTCTTTACCGCCGAGAACTACGGTAATATCACTCCAATCATATTGTCTTGAGTCAAACATATCTCTTTACTTTTTTAATTTATTATTGATTTGTAGTTTGAAATCCGAGTTTAACATCAATATATTTAGCATAGCCGAAAGGACGAATCTTCAACGATACTTCATATTTTGATTCTGCTACGATATTTTGGTCGGGGTCTATGTAACAAACCACACCAGTATCATTAGCATCTGACGGATCGCTGCCAAGGTTGCCATCTGCACCCATAGTAGAGATAATGGCAGTCTCTACCTTATCCTGAATAGATTTGCAGATAGTCAAAGGTATTTTACCCTCGCTTGTTACAGGTATCTCATCGTTAAGCTCGTTTATCAAAGTTTGGTAAGCAATACGGTATGCCTTATCTATAACCCTTCTGCGAGGAATTAAAGCATAGTCATCTGTTGCAGCGGTGGCAAGTTTGTCATCACTCCAAAAATACCCTGCCTTGCCAACGAATGTACGAGGGACAATGTAACCCTTATCGTGGATAATATCGGGATCTCCGTTCTCTGCAAGTTCCTCCGCTATATACATCTTTTCTGATGCAATAGCACCATCTTTAACTCTGGCACAACTGCGTTGTACGGGAATGGCAGCCAAACGACCTGCAAGCAATCCAACCGCAGCACCTTTGCTGTCGGCTTCAGTATCTCCTATAACAACAGCAACTCTGTTGTCTTCTCTCTCGCTCAAAGGCTCAAGTTGTGAAGCCTCACCGGCATAGCCTCTACCTTCAAGCAAAACAAAGCAGGGTGCAAATAAATTTTCTGTTGCCCAATCTGCGAGATCCTGAGCCTTGTTGATAGCATCAGGCAACTCTGTATATATTCCGTAGGTTGTGGCAATGGTATCATCTGTCTCACACTTAATCACAAGAATATTAATTGCTCCACGAGCAGCAATAAGCAGATTCTTTGCTACACCGTTCACATTGCACATTTCCTCTTGAGTTGTGTTGTTTGATACTCCCATCAGCCATACCTTTGTGCCATTAGGAGCTTCAGAATATATCTCTCTTACACATTTATCAATTAGTTTATTTGGATCATTCACCTCACTTGTTATATTCAACTTAATTAAGTCGGCATAAGAAGTCAAGAGGTAAGGTTTATCAAGTTCGAAAAATTTAGTTACGGCATAGCCTGTAACAATCAAACCTATCACACCATCTTCCGAAGGTGCTACAGAGCCTAACGCTCCATTCTCAAAATTAATTTTTACTCTTGGTAACATATTATATAGTTTTAGTTGTTAGTTTTTGGTCGTTAGATAGAGTTTAATAAATATGTATACAGCAACAAATATCAGGGCTATACCGCCTGTCCACATCAGGAACTGTTTAAAAGGAGGTATCTTCGCCTCAACAAGCACAGCATTGGTTTTAAGTCGGTCAATCTCCTTATCTCTGACCTCTATTGCTTTTTTGAGCATATCAACCGTCGTTAGCAAACGGAGTGTTGCAACTCCCGATGTGTCGTGCTTTAGAGAGTATGATGTTTTTATTCTCTCTCCCTCTTTTTGCTGCAATTGTTTAATAAGAACATTACCTACCGAATCACACTCAATCAGGGCATATAGCCAAGCACTATCAGGTGGAATAGTTATAATGCTGTCTCGCACTATCTCTCTAACGACTATACTATCATTTGTCGTTATCACCTGCGGTTTGTATGTCCTGCAACTCACGACGCACAGGGCAATTATCATTAAACTTACAATCTTTGACTTTGTCAATAGCCCTATTAAGGCGGCGAACATCTTTGCGTAGACCATTGATTTCACTTTTTAGAGGCTCGACAATATACTGCATTATCAATTTCGATGCCTTCTCTTCTGTCTCCACACCTGCCTGATCTGCTTCGCTCTTACTTTTACGAGCTTCGCTTTTACTCTTAACAAGAGTTGAGCGAAGTGTAACCAACGAAACAAGCACACCTCCTGAAAGCAGGACATCAATCACTAAATGTATTATATCGTTCATAGCCGTATCTCTTTAATCATTTTCTTTACATCAAATGACGGGCAAGCCTTCTCGGCAAATTCATTGTGCCCGTGTATCGATGCTGTGGGGTACTTTGCTTTTAATTCTTTTAATAGATGACGGAGAGAGGCACGCTGGCGAACCGTGCGGGTGTCCTTTGGACGCATTGCCTTGTCGCAACCACCAACATAGGCAACTCCTATGCTTCGGCTGTTATGACCCTTACAGTGGGCACCGACCTGTTCCTCCGGACGTCCTCTCTCAATAGTCCCGTCAAGCAACACTACATAATGATAGCCTATTGTTGTAAATCCTCTATCAATGTGCCATCGGGTTATATCCTCAACAGATATATTTCTACCCTCTGGAGTTGCTGTACAGTGAACTATAATCTCATCTATCGCGCGCATACTATCTAATCAAATCAAAACGGTTTACGCTGTTACAATGTCGCTAACAATAGCACCTATCGCCTCGTTACGAAGGGGTAAGCATATTGAATAGTGACGGACGTTTACAAGATTCTCCTGAGTTGTTGGAGATGTTTTTGCATCTTGAAGGTATGTTTTGGTCTCTCCATCAGCACGTCGTGCACGAGGGGCAAAGAATGCAACCGAAGCATAGCGGTCGTTTGCACTAATTGCTGTACCAAAAGCAACCTTTTTCTTACTTGACACTGTATAGTAAGGAGCATCAGCAAACTCATAAATATCAAATCCATATTGATTTAGAATCTTACCAGTTGGAAGGTTATAAAACTGTTCAGCAAACTTTTGATCCTCTGCCAAAAGGTCGTTTGCATGGTCAGAGCACAAAACAAGTACGCGACCTTGTACAGGAACTTTCAATTTGTCAAAGGTTGCTTTAAGCGATAAAATGTCAGCACGAGTGATTTTTTTACGACCACCCTCTGTCGCTTTTTCTCCAGTGGTAAGGATTACAGGGTGTTTTTGTGCGTGGTCAGTAGGAGCAATAGCATGAATCGCCTTAGCATATTTACTTGCGTCGATAGCCTCGCGGTGTCGCTCAAGTACGCTGCCAATCTTATCATAACCAACTCCTCGCAATTCATCATCAGTTATCTTGGTTGCTTTAGTTTGGTATTTATCAAGGGATATAGCCTTATTTGCATCTTCGAGAGTCTCAACGCCTATAGGATAAGTTGTGTTGTTAATCAACACAGTAGGATCACCTCCAAGATCAGCAAAGTTGATAGTATTGTTTTTGCCGACAAGATTATCCACAGAAGGGATCCTTTTATACCAACCTACACTCTCTACTGAGTTGCGAAATGCTTTAATCATCTCACCTGTCCATATCTCAGGATACAAACCTGACATGGCCACTCCGCCACCTATGAATGAGGTAACAACAGAAGCTGCTACAAAACCGATACTTCCCAATATGGGAGATACTCCAATAATCACTGCGGCAACGGCACCAATAAACATAGTTAATAGGGTTGCCAAAATTGCTTTTACTAATTTCATTCTTTTCATTGTTCAAAAAGGTTTTAAAATGTTTTTAAAAGTTGTTTTACTAATTCAATTAAAGAGCAATCCCATACTCTTTTTGGTAAAGGCGTGCATACTCTTGAGGGTTGTTTTCTTTAAGATTGGCAAGTTCCTCTGTGGGTACATCACTCAATGTCTCCCATTTCTTATCTCCACTGTTAGGATTGATAAAGTCTGAGGGTTTTGAGGGTGTATGCATACACTCCAATGTTGTTTTAAGAGTCTCAAATCCTGCAACCATACCTAACTTGACAAAATGGTCTTTTTTGTCGGCTCCAAATTTCCCTGCCTCTTGTGCTGTTGTCACAAGATTTACGATAGCCTCTTTGCGTGCCTTTTCTGCCGCATCTTTTAGTGTTTTGTTTTCGTTTTGTATTCCTACTACTTGAGCAAGAATCTCACTCTCGGTTGCACCTTCTGCCAAACCGAGTTGAATTGCAATCTTTTTCATTTGTGTTTGACTGTTTTTAATTGTTAGAAAATCTATGTTTTTGTGGTTGCCATCACTTAGCAACAACATTTCTCCTTTGTGATATAGGGCAAGAGCCTCATCGTTAGCACCAATGTCCACAACAGATACCTCTTTAAGTTTACTTTTGGTTATGGTCGTTCCTGTTTGACCGGGCAACATAAGTTCGGGGCTCTCATCGGTACTTATAACTTCCAATCCTGCCGATACCATTTTAATTATACCATTCTGCCATTTGCTCTCAATCTGTTTGGCAAAATCATCGGCTGAATCGAATACAAGAGAACCGATAAGTTTATCGCCCTCTTTACGTAAGTTCTCAACTCTTCCAATAGGTAAAACCTCATCTTTTGTCCCTCGCATAGGGCGATTGTGCATCCACAGCAATATAGGGTTACGTTCATATTGCGAAGTGTCAATACCCTCTGTTAATACTCGGAAGCCATACGAATTGACTGCCGATGTGCTTATTACTACTTCGTTCATTATTCCTGTTTTTTGTTGTTTCCGAAAGCAAAATTGCATATTCCACAATAGGTGGGCAAAAAGATACACCAACCTGATATATATTTTTTATTATTAAGGTATTAAGAGAGAATTTTGCAATTGATATAATAGTTTTTGAGGCTATAAACTAAAAACTAACCAATAACTAAAACTAAATACAATGACAAAAAAAGAGATCGAAATCCGAAAGGGTTATGCTTTTCGCCTCTTTATGAGTGGTGAAAGTCAAAAGGCAATAGCAAAACAATCGGTTCCAGCGAAGTAACAGTAAGCCGATGGGCGAACAAAGAGGGGTGGGAACAACAGCGACAAGACCAAAACACCTCTACTTTGACACTTGCAAATATGATGATGCAAGCAGCAAAAAAGATGAGCGAGTTAATCATCTCAAACATTGAAAGTGGTAATGCCGATATTGACAGTATTACAAAGTGTAGCGACAATCTGTGTAAAATTATGAAAGCGGCAGAACGCATAGCGAACACAGTAACAAGGGCTACGGTGATAGATGTAATCATTGCTCTTGACCGCTGGATTGTGGAGAGAAGTAAAACAGATTCAAATCTAACCCCCGAACTTGTGGATACCATAACCAATCTGCATCGAGGTTATATTGAGCATATAACCGAAAACGAACTTAATTAGATGAGTTTTAGTTGTTAGTTTTCAGTTTTTAGAAACTATGTCGCTAACAACTAACAACAAACAACTAACAACTTTAATTATGACTGAAAACAAAAAAGCCAAACAGGCAATGGAGCGTTATCTTCAGCACTTGCAGGAGATTAAAAACATAACCTCCGTTATACCCAAAGGCAATGAGGCAGAGAAGCAAAAACGCATAGCAAAGGCAAGAGAAAGTTATGCTTACTTCGTTGAGACCTATTTCCCTCACTTGGCATCAAGCAAATGCGGTAAATTCCAAATAGAGGCTGCCGAGTATATCAAAGGGAACTCTCGTGCAAGATGTGTATTTGAATGGGCACGTGGTCATGCCAAGAGCTCACATATATCACTTATGATACCTATGTGGCTGAAGATTCAACAGGGGGCAACTCCTATGGTTATGGTATTGGTATCTAAGAGTGGAGATGCAGCAAAGCGTTTGTTATCCGACTTGCAGGCTGAATTGGCAGGAAACGAGCTTTACATTAACGACTTCGGGGCACAAAAAACCGACGGACTTTGGACCGATGGCGAGTTTGTAACTTCCTCTGGAGATATGTTTATCGCCCTCGGTCGTGGCCAGTCTCCCCGTGGTATCAAAAAACGAGGTATAAGGGTTAACTACATATCAATAGACGACATCGACGATGACGAGATGTGTCGCAACCCACGACGCGTGGGCGAGGCTGTTGATTGGTGTTTGACCGCTTTGCTCGGTACTATGGCAATGGGTAGAGGCAGGTTTGTATTGGTAGGCAACCGCATATCTCAAACATCTATTCTTGCCGAGATTGCAGAGCGTCCGCACTTCTTTCACACTCGCGTAAATGCGCTTAACTCTAAAGGCTCTCCAACGTGGAAAGAGAACTATACTCTTGAGGAAATTAGTTCTTTGCGTGTCGAGATGGGCGAACGACGCTTCCAAAAGGAGTATATGAACCACCCCATTATGGAGGGAGCCATCTTTGAACGTAAATATATCCAATATGGCAAGATGCTGCCACTACGAGAGTATAAAGGTATTGTCGTATATACCGATCCCTCTTTTAAGAGTAGCACTAAAAACGACTTCAAGGCTACAATGTTGGTAGGTATCACTAAGCAGGGAGCATTTCACGTCATCAAGGCGTATGCTGACCAAACAAAGGTCTCGGATATGATAGGTTGGCATTACGCTATTGAGGAGTATGTGGGTGATACGCCATGTCGCTATTACATGGAGAGTAACTTCATTCAGGACCTTATGATGGACGAGTTCTACAAAGCAGGAGAAGAAACAGGCAAACAGATACCCATTACAGGCGATGCTCGTAAAAAACCTGAGAAGTTTGCCCGTATAGAGGCTATGCAACCTCTGTTCCAACGAGGAGAGGTAATATTCAACGAAGCAGAACGCTCTGCACCGGGAATGAAAGTTCTTGATGAGCAACTACTGATGTTTCAAAGAGGCAGTAAGGCTCACGATGATGCTCCCGATGCTTTGGAGGGGGCAATATGGATGCTCAAAAAGCAAGAGAGGTCAATGGCTTTCACTCCACGTATGGGCAGACGCACCAAACCCAAAAGTGCATGGTAATTCTAACAACTAAAAACTAAAAACTATGAAGTTCATAACAGAAGAGGATTTTAAACAGGTGTGCGACAGTAACGCA
>JAGBHI010000025.1 GCA_017935575.1 Bacteroidales bacterium
AATGTTTCACTTAATTATTATATACACTCAAGTTTTTAAGGGTTGACTAACTATTTATTATGCATTATCCCTGATTTTAGTTGACTATTATTATATGTCTTTCAGACAACGTTATTCCTTATTTATCCTAATCATCTTTCCTAATAAAAGCCTTTTATAACCTTTTATGCCCTTTTGGGCCTTCTATAACTTTGATCTCTCCTAAAACAACAGCGAGTTGCTCACGTGAGCAACTCGCTTATCTAATAACTGAAAACTATCAGCTGACATCTAATATGTCAAGGCAAATTTTAATCCTACAGCTTCTGAAATCATAATGAATGTAGATAGTTGCATATCTGTTTCACCTTTTTCGAGCATAGCTACATACTCTCGCTTCTTACCAATTTTGTCGGCAAGTTGCTGCTGTGTAATACCTGCTGCTTTACGAGCATTTTTTAGAACTTCTGCATAGTACCATGCACGAGACTTAGCATCAAATTCATCACGCGAAGCAGTCCCTTTTGCTCCATACTCATCAACAAACATATCCTCTGTGGTAGGAAGATGTTTGAGTTTGTTAATATCAATCTTTGCTCTCATTATAGTAAACTCTTTAAAATTTGTTCTGCTTTTTGTATCTCCTTTTTATAATCCTTTGTTGACTTTTTCATAAAACCATTTAAAAGAAGTATCTGTTCTGCTTCTATGAAATTTTCATGATCAATAGTAAAGAGAATTACTCTATACTCATTTCCAACAGAAATACGCAACTCATAGAAATCTGTATCAACAAGTTTCTTTATCAATTTGGTATTTACAATTTTTATATCAGCAATGATATTCATTGCATATTTTACCTTGTTTTGGACATTTGTAGGTAATGAGTTGTAGAACTCATCAAATTCTCTACTTCTTATCATAGTTCTCATACTACAAATGTAATATATTTATTACATATTACAAAATAAATGCCCCAAAAGTTTACTAATATTACTTTAAAACAACAGCGAGTTGCTCACGTGAGCAACTCGCTTATCTAATAACTACTCAAAGTATCTCCCTAATAATCGTAAAACTTCCTTATTTGTAATATAAAGGATCTAATATATTGTTTTTAGAGTTTTCCAATTATATATATAATAAAACTTATTTGGTGCAAAAATTTCAGGATCTATAACATCTATATTATAAATAGAAGATACAAAAAAATCGTTGTTTATATAATTTATTGCTCCATTTTTAGGGTCAAAAGTATATAAAATAGAGTTCCTAAATTTTAAAGGAGATATCTCTTCTTTAAAATCTACGTTATATGATTTATGGAATGGAACATTAAAATTAATATCATCATTCGTATATAAGAATCTACTATTTAGATAAAAACTTGGAATTACTTTCTTTAATTTTGCAGGTATATGAATAAATTCTTTTTCTGGAACACTTTTCTCTGAGGAGCTTTCTAAAAATATTGATGATTCTGAAGAGAAATAGTCATAATATATACTTCCTACTTTAAAGCTGTTTTTACGAGTAATTATTGCGTTATTATAATAATCATATACGAAGTTATTTTTCATAAAATAAGAATTAGACATCTTTATATATATATCTTTATCCGTTTTGTTTTCGAAAATAAAACTTAAATCTCCTGTCTCACTCCATAAGTTGTAATATATTTTACAATCATCATTTTCGTAAACCATATAAGAACTATCGTTTTTACAATTATTCATTTCTACAGTGCAAATTTGGTAGTAATATTTATTGCATGATTGTAAAATTAGAAGTAGTAGTGATATCATCACAAATCTACAGAATAAAATTTTTTTCATTTTAATTTGTTTTTATAGGTTAGTGCAATATTGCCGTTGTTTACATGGCAGTAACTACACAAAAAAACGTAGGGCTACAGCCATACGTCATCAAGGCTCACCACAAGCCCACCTACAAAATGGAGTAACCCTACGATATATACCGTAGGAACTCATTGTAGGTTCATTGCTCGTGTTCATTTTGAGGTGGTGATTCTGATGACATTGAGCAAGTTTATATCAAAAATTGAAATAGTATATATTTCGCCACAAATATACGAATAAACGAGCGAGAAATATCAAGTTTACTTGAATATTTTTCACAGTGAGTGTAAGTATATTGTATATTGTTTTTATATAAAAACAAATAAAAAAAGTCTTTTATACCTTTTTGCAGTCATAATTTCCCCTAAAACAAACAGCGAGTTGCTCACGTGAGCAACTCGCTTATCTAACAACTAACAACTACCCCGAAGGGCATTTTAAGGTAATTACAAAGTAATTAAAATTGACTAAATGTCAATTTGTGCCTTAAAATGGAGAGTACAGTGCTCTGTGCGACGGAGGAGTGCTTTAGCCGAAAACTAACAACTTTACTACTCTCCCAAAAGAATTTCAAGGATTTGACATGCAGCTTTTGAAACCGAAGTACCGGGTCCGAATATAGCGGCAACACCTGCTTTATACAAGAAGTCATAATCTTGAGCGGGGATAACACCACCTGCAATAACGATTATATCCTCTCTGCCTAACTTCTTAAGCTCTTCAATAACTTGAGGAACAAGAGTTTTGTGTCCTGCTGCAAGTGAAGATACACCCATAACGTGAACGTCGTTCTCAACAGCCTGGCGAGCAGCCTCTGCAGGAGTTTGGAACAATGGTCCCATATCCACGTCAAAGCCACAATCGGCATAACCTGTTGCTACAACTTTTGCACCGCGGTCGTGTCCGTCCTGACCCATTTTGGCAATCATAATACGGGGTTGACGACCCTCTCTCTTAGCAAACTCTTCGGTCAACTCTGTTGCACGAATAAAGTCTGAATCTTGTTTTGTCTCTGATGAATACACGCCTGAAATAGTTCTGATTACTGCTTTATATCTACCAACAACAACCTCGCAAGCATCAGAAATCTCGCCTAATGTTGCACGAACTTTTGCTGCTTTAACAGCCAAATCCAATAGGTTGCCCTCTTTGGTTTTAACACACTCTGTAATTGCGTCCAATGCAGCCTTAACAGCAGCCTCGTCGCGGTTGGCTTTAAGGGTATTCAAACGCTCAATTTGTTGTTTGCGAACTTGAGTGTTATCAACCTCAAGAATATCAATAGGAGCCTCTTTCTCCAAACGATATTTGTTTACACCCACAATAACTTGTTTGCCTGAGTCGATACGAGCTTGAGTTCTTGCGGCAGCCTCTTCAATACGAAGTTTTGGCAATCCTGTCTCAATAGCTTTAGCCATACCGCCCAATTTCTCAATCTCTTGAATATGCTCCCAAGCTTTGTGAGCCAACTCGTTAGTAAGAGTCTCAACGTAATAAGAACCTGCCCATGGGTCAACCTCTTTAGTAACGTAAGTCTCCTCTTGAATATAAATTTGAGTATTACGAGCAATACGAGCCGAGAAGTCTGTTGGCAATGCAATAGCCTCGTCCAAAGCGTTAGTGTGAAGTGATTGAGTGTGTCCCAATGCAGCACCCATAGCCTCGATACAAGTTCTACCAACATTATTGAATGGGTCTTGCTCGGTAAGTGACCAACCTGAAGTTTGGCAGTGAGTACGCAATGCCAAAGATTTTGGGTTTTTAGGATTGAATTGTTTAACAATCTTAGCCCACAACATACGAGCAGCACGCATCTTGGCAATCTCCATAAAGTAGTTCATACCTATTGCCCAGAAGAACGATAGGCGAGGAGCAAATGCGTCAATATCCATGCCTGCATTAACTCCGGCACGAAGATACTCTAAACCGTCGGCAAGAGTGTATGCCAACTCAATATCAGCGGTAGCACCTGCCTCTTGCATGTGGTAACCCGAGATTGAGATTGAGTTAAACTTAGGCATATTCTTTGAAGTATATTCAAAAATATCAGCAATAATTCTCATTGAGAATTCTGGTGGGTAGATATATGTATTACGCACCATAAACTCTTTAAGAATATCGTTTTGGATAGTACCTGCCATCTCCTCCAATTTAGCACCTTGTTCCAAACCTGCATTGATATAGAATGCAAGGATAGGCAACACAGCACCATTCATAGTCATTGAAACTGACATTTTGTTCAAAGGAATACCGTCAAACAAAACCTTCATATCTTCAAGGCTACAAATTGATACACCGGCTTTACCAACGTCGCCCACAACACGTTCGTGGTCGGCATCGTAACCGCGGTGAGTAGCAAGGTCAAAAGCTACCGACAAACCTTTTTGTCCTGCAGCAAGGTTTCTGCGATAGAATGCGTTTGACTCTTCAGCAGTTGAAAATCCTGCATATTGGCGAATAGTCCAAGGACGCATAACATACATTGTGCTGTAAGGACCTCTCAAATAAGGCTCCATACCTGCAACGTAGTTTAGGTGTTCCATTCCCTCCAAGTCCTCTTTGGTATAGATAGGCTTAACAGGGATAAGTTCGGGGGTAATCCAATTAGCCTCCGAGTTACAAGCAGCGCAAGTTGCACCATTGGCAAATGCGTCATTTATATTTATGTTACTGAAATCTGGTCTCATAGTTCTTATTTGATTGAAAGTTTGCTATTAAACGCTTGCAAAGTTTCAAGAACGTTGCTGCGAACATTTATAAACATATCTATACCTTGTGCTTTAAGTTCTTCGGCACATTCGGGAGCTCCTGCAACAACAAACATTGCGCGTCCGTTCAAAGCCTTAAAGGCAGCGGGAGCAAGAGTTGCATACTCCTCGTCGCTTGAACACAATACAACGATGTCGGCACCTGCTTTAACAGCAGCCTCAACACCCTCTTCAACAGTGTCGAAACCAAGATTATCAATAATTTTATATCCGGCACAACCAAAGAAGTTACCAGAGAATTGTGAGCGAGCAAGACGCATTGCAAGGTTACCTATTGTAAGCATAAATACAGTAGGTTGTTTGTCGTTGCCCTCAGTTGCCAAACGTAACTCCTCAAATTGAGTAGCACCACGGCTAAAGTCAAGTGTTGCAAAATCGGGTTCGCATTTACCACCGCTACAGCAACCGCATTTCTCGGGTTTAACAATTTTGTCGGCAGCCTTCTCGTTGATATTAGGATATTGGTTAGTACCCAATAAAATCTCTCTACGTCGAGCAATAGCAGTTCTGCGAGCATTGCCCGAAGCATTAACTCCGTTTTGAACGCTTCCGTTCTTAACAGCGCTATAGAAACCACCTTCAGCTTCAACCTCTTTAAACAATTTCCATGCTTGTTCAGCAATAGAGCTTGTTAGGTTCTCAACGTAGTACGAACCTGCCGAAGCGTCAGTAATCTTATCAAAGTGCGACTCCTCTTTCAACAAAAGTTGTTGGTTGCGAGCAATACGCTCAGAGAACTCGTCGCTCTCTTTGTATGTTGCATCAAAAGGAGTAACACAAATTGAATCAACACCAGCCAAAGCTGCTGACATTGTCTCAGTTTGAGTACGCAACAAGTTTACGTGAGCATCAAAAACTGTAAGGTTGAATTTTGAAGTTTCGGCGTGAGATGTAATTTTAGCAGCGCACAAACAAGCAGGTTTGTATGCGGCAACAATCTCAGCCCACAACATACGAGCAGCACGGAATTTTGCTATCTCCATAAAGAAGTTTGAAGAGATACCAAAATTGAATTTGATGTTTTTTGCAGCATCATCAACGCTTATGCCCTTATCGGTTAGCATACTCATATATTCGTTACCCCAGGCAAGAGCATAACCAAGCTCTTGTGAGATATATGAACCTGCATCGCAAAGCATAACAGAATCAACAGCCAAAACTCTGAATTTTGGTAACTCTGCCGATGCTTTTACAAGGTTTGCACATATATCAGCCAATCCCTCAATATCTTTACCTTTAACAAGTAATTTTTTGAATGGGTTATAGTTTAACGAACCTTTAACTTTCTCTTTATCTGCGCCAATGATCGAAACGTAAGCCTTGAAAACTTCAAGAAGATTTTCTGCTTGACGTACACAGCAACGGAAGTTAATCTCTATATTTTCAATATCAATTCCGTTTAGCAAAGTAGCAATACCTTCGGCATTAATACTCTCTGCATCAACTTTAAATCCAAGAGAAGTAACTCCTTTGGTAAGAACATCTTTTGCTTTTGCGTTAGCCTCGGCAACATCTTTGGCAACGATGTCTTGACGTATTAGCCAAACGTTATCACACTTAGTACCACGTACATAAGGAAACTCGCCGGGAACAGAATCTGTCGATTTCATTCCTTCAGTGTCTTCGGCTCTGTACATGGGCTTAACATTAAACCCCTCGTTTGTTCTCCAAACAAGTTTCTTTTCAAAGTCGGCTCCTTTCAAGTCTGCCGTAACTTTTTCAATCCACGCCTCTGTTGATACAGGTGGAAATTGTTCGAATAATTTTTCTTTACTGTTTGCCATAGTCTTTCCAGACCTTAATATGTTAGAATAATAGTTTTTAATAGTTGGTAACTTATACAACTTTATCAGATATAACTCTGAAAAAGAGTATAAAATCCCTATATCTTGCAAAGTTAACCAAAGATTTTAAAAAAGGAAATTTTATCAAAGATAAATCTATTAAAAATTAGGATTACTTATTTATCATTAGTTACCTTAATGACCTAAGAGACCTTAATGACTCTATTAACTAAAAACTAACAACTGACAACTCTCTCTCCCAACTCTTTTGCGAGCTCTTTTTTTATGAGGTTATAACTGTTTAGTTCTTTAAGAAGAGGCATTATTTTATCGTTGTCTTTTTCGCGGAATGCTGTTTTTAACGATAGGTTTAGTTGTTTTATATGTTCACTTACAACAGCATCTTTTAGTTCGGTTACAATACGTCTTGCCAAACCAACAATTCGCTCCTCTTCGCTCTTCATTGTCTGCTTTCGGCTTAAACGATATTTTTCGCTTATAAGGTCAACGGCAATTTTACTAACAACTTCTTCGCGATGGTTCAAAAAGTGTTTTGTAAGAGGCTGGTTTATATCATTAACGTACTCTTTCCAAAATCTTATCTTCTCTTTTTCGCTACTTGTACTTATTTGCTCAAAAGTGAATATCTCTTTATCCGAACTTTCTGAGAGTCTTTCTTGTAGCTCCAAAGCCTCATTTACAATTTTTGAATATATCTCTGTCGTAAAAGTTATACCATCATTGTTAAGCTCAGATAAGATAAAGGTTAATACATTTGACATATTGCCTTCTGCATTAATCATAGGAGTAAAGCCGTATTTAATTATAAACCTGACAATTTTGCGTTCGTAGGCCTCTATTACAGAACTTTTTACAGTTTCAATACCTGTTGGGACAGGAGAAGAAACAGGGTGCTCGTCTTGTGCCGTAATAGGTGCTGACTCTTGTTGCATTGGGGCAGGAGAGGAGCCTGTTTCTGCCTTTTTAAGACGTTCGGTAGCAACGGCTTTTAATAGCACATCTTCACGCATCTCCATAATGCGACTGCACTCCTTAATATAAACCGAGCGGGTTATCTCATCAGGAATAACTGCTATTGATTGAACAATATCGTTAATCAATCCTGCTCGTTTTAGAGGGTCATTACCGGCATCTTTTATAAGAAGGTTTGTTTTGAATGTTATAAAATCGGTTTCGTTACGTTTTATATATTCGGTAAACTCTGTTGCGCTCTGTTTTTTTGCGAAAGAGTCGGGGTCGTCGCCATCGGGGAGTAATACCACTTTAACCTTCATACCCTCTTCAAGCAACATATCAATACCTCTCAGCGAGGCTTTAATACCGGCTGCATCACCGTCGTATAAAACGGTAATATTTTCGGTAAAACGGTGTATCTGTCTTATCTGTCCGTTTGTAAGAGATGTTCCCGAAGAGGCAACAACGTTTTCAATCCCTGCCTGATGCATTGAGAGGACATCAGTATAACCCTCAACCAAAAAGCAGTTGTTCTGCTTTACCATTGCACTTTTGGCTTGGAATATACCATATAAAACATTACTTTTGTGATATACCTCCGATTCGGGCGAGTTCAAATATTTAGCGGTCTTCTCGTTTGTTTTGAGAATACGTCCACCAAAAGCAATTACCTTGCCTGCGAGCGAATAAACCGGAAATATAACTCTACCTCTGAAACGGTCAATTATAGAGTTGCCGTCCTGGCTCTCAATACACAAACCTGTTTTAATAAGATACTCTTTGTTATATCCCCCCTTTGTTGCTGCAACAGCAAGAGCATCGCGTTTTTCGGGCGAGTATCCCAATCCAAACTTATTTATTATATCCTCTCTAAATCCACGTTCTTTAAAGTAAGCCAAACCAATAGCTCGTCCCTCGTCTGTCGAAAGTAGATTCTCGCTAAAGAAATTTTTTGCAAACTCATTAACAATAAGCATGCTTTCACGAGTTGTTTTGGCAACCTTCTCTTTTTCGGACAGTTCGCGCTCGGCAATCTCAATATGGTATTTATTGGCAAGATATTTAAGAGCCTCGTAATAGGTCATCTGCTCATGCTCCATAATAAAATGGACGGCAGTACCACCTTTACCGCAACTGAAACATTTGCAAATGCCCTTAGAGGGAGAGACACTGAACGAAGGTGTCTTTTCGTCGTGAAAAGGACATAAACCTATATAATTGACACCGCGTTTACGTAGCGACACAAAATCAGATACCACCTCAACAATATCGGCGGCGTCCATAATTTTGTCAATAGTAATTTGGTCAATCATATAGCTTATAAATTTATTTAATCAATCTTAGGAGAACTTCCCATCTCAAAAGTTATAGTACCACCATTCATAATTTGTTGGTGGGTTATTTGACTAAGTTCGTAAGGTTCTCCGTTTAAAAGAGTCTTCTGAATGTATATATTCTCTTTTGAGACATTGGGTGCAAAAATAGTAAAACATTTGCCATTGCTCAAATTAATTTTTGCACTTTTAACAATAGGAGTTCCAATCTCGTATGTTTGAGAAACAGGGTTCATAGGATAAAATCCCATTGCACTGAAAACATACCAGGCCGACATCTGTCCGCAATCCTCATTGCCACACAATCCTGATGGAGTATCGTTATAAAGTTCGTGCATAACTTTTGACACATACTTTTGTGTCAGCCAAGGCTCATTTGTGTAGTTAAAAGCATAAGCAACGTGGTGACAAGGCTCATTACCGTGAGCATATTCACCAATCATGCCTGTTGAGAATATTGGTAAATCATCAGAAGTTGAGATAGAGAACAACTCTTTCATACGCTCTAAAAATTTATCCTCACCAAGAGACTCTTTTAACCATAAAATATCGTGGTGAGCACCCCAAAGATAGTGCCATGAGTTACTTTCGGTAATATGTTCGGTATAATCACCGGGCTTAAACCCTTTGATAAAATTACCATTACTGTGGCGAGCTTGCAAGAATCCTGTTTCGCTGTTAAACAAATTACGATAAAACTCAGCCCTTTTTGCAAAAGTTTTAGCAATATCATTATTGCCTATCTTCTCTGCCATTTGAGCAATACACCAATCGTCAAAAGCATATTCAATGGTTTTTGAAACAGACTCTTTCTCAATATCGTAAGGAACATAACCATACTTCTTATACTCATCTAAAGCCCTGTAACCTTTAACGTTTGCAGTGGCAACACAAGCATTTAAAGCCTCTTCTGCATCAAAATTGCCAATGCCTTTAAGGTAGGCATCAACAATAACGGGTACAGAGTGATAACCAATCATCATATCGGTTTCGTTACCATAAAAGCTCCAAACAGGTAGTCGCCCAAACTCTTTGTAGTGGTTTAAAAACGACTTAACCATATCATTCACCCTGTCGGGGCAAATATATGTATATAGAGGGTGTGCAGCTCTGTAGGTATCCCATAACGAGAATGTACCGTATGTAACCATCGTAGAGTCTCTGTGAATAACCTTATCAGTTCCTCTGTAACTGCCATCAATATCACTTGCAATAGTGGGAGCAGTCATGGTGTGATAAAGAGCAGTGTAAAATGTGCGTAAAATAGTGGTGTCGGGGCTTTCAATCTCAATTTTAGAAAGTTCTCTGTTCCAACTATCGTAAGCAGCTTTACGATAAGCCTCAAAACCACCCTCAATCTGTTCTGCTTGTAAATTTAGCTCTGCCCCCCCAATACCTGTTTGAGAAATAGCAGTCCTGATAATTAGGGTATCGCCCTCATTGGTGTCAAAATCCATTCTTGCAATAACGCCATATCCACCCTTGTCAAGAGCGGTAGAGTCTATCTCGGCATATTTAAAAGGTCGCGAAAGTTTTGAAACAAAATATATCTTTTGGTCTTGCGCCCAACCAGAAGAATATCTATAACCTTTAATAGTAACCGAGTCGGCAAACTCAATATAGCTATCAATAGTAGCGTCCCAATTCATAGCCTTAGCCAAATTTAAGAATACCGAAGCCTCAGCCTTAGGGAAGGTATATCG
>JAGBHI010000026.1 GCA_017935575.1 Bacteroidales bacterium
CAGGAACTGAGGAAGTATATCCACTACTACAATAATGACAGAATTAAACTGAGACTAAAAGGAAAGAGTCCGGTGCAATACCGAACTCTTTACCAATAAAACTTTTTATTAATCCGTCCAACTTTTTGGGGTCAGATCAATCTTGCCGTTTTTTGTTATTCCTAAATTATGAACAAATTAATAATTTGTTGCTCTTAATCTGAAGTGAGCCTTTGAGTGGTCGCAAATAGGACAAATTTCGGGAGCTTCTTTGCCAATTACAATATGTCCGCAATTACCGCATTCCCAAATGCAATCTCCATCACGAGAGAAAACAATTTTTCTTTCAATGTTGTCAAGAAGTTTGCGATAACGCTCTTCGTGTTCCTTCTCAATTTTAGCAACACCTTCAAATAAGAAAGCTATATGGTCAAAACCCTCTTCTTTTGCCTCTTTCGCAAAAGTGGCATACATGTCGGTCCATTCATAGTTTTCGCCTGCAGCTGCATCTGCAAGATTTGTTGCTGTATCTGCTATAGCACCACCGTGTAATAGTTTAAACCAAATTTTTGCATGCTCTTTTTCATTATTAGCAGTAGCTTCAAAAAGCTCGGCAATTTGTACATATCCCTCTTTTTTAGCTTTAGCTGCATAATATGTGTACTTATTGCGTGCTTGCGATTCACCCGCAAACGCAGTCATAAGATTTTGTTCGGTTTTACTTCCTTTAAGTTCCATTTCGTTTAAATTTAATTTAAGGTTTTAGGTTTAATTTCTTATGGCAAATGTATAAAAATATCACTATATAAATACAAATCCATATAAAATTGTTTAGTTAAAAAATATTACAGATATTGTATGACTAAGAATAAAGATATTACTTTGTAATAAATTAACTAAGATTGCGTAAAGAGTAGATAAATTTTATAAATATGAAAAAAATATTAGTAACATTAGTATTGTGTGTGGTTGCTCTCGCAGCAAAAGCTCAAGCAAATGAGATGTCAGCAAGTGCACAATTTATTTTAGGTGCAGGTCAAGGAATAACAAATCCGGGACTCGGAGTTAAGTTGTCTTACGGAATAACAGATCCTTGGAGAGTTGCGGCATCATTTGATTATGGATTTAAAACAGGAGCTAATACCAGATCGTGGGATTTGAACTTTGATGCTCACTATCAATTTTATTTTGGACGAGGTTTTAGAGTATATCCATTAGTAGGTTTAGCTATAGTTAACTATAAATGGAAGATGGATAAGAGTGTATATAATGCCTTAAAATTGGAAGCAGCAATGGAGGGAGAAGATATAGGTAAACGTCCAAGTGATAAAACAACCTGTGTCGGAGTTAATTTGGGTGCAGGTTTTCAATATGATATAAACGATCAATGGGCGGTCTATTCTGAAGTAAAAGGTCAAATACTTAGCAAGGACGGATCTCGTTTTGTGTGGGCAGTAGGAGGATCGTATAAATTTTAGAATTAGTTCTGAATATTGTTATAATTAAGAATGTGGTTCGCTTTGGCTCCACATTCTTTTTTTGTAACTGTTATCCAAGAACTAATGTTGATAAATTTTCTTTATTGTAAATTTTGTTTGCGCACTCCAAAATATCTTTTGAGGTGATGCGATCTATACGTTCAATGCTATCATTAAGAGAACGGCATTTGTTGTGGCGTAACAGACTTTTGCCCGCAGAAATTGCAAGGTTTTCTCTGTTTTCTCTGCTAATTGTTAGTTGCCCTATATATTGACGTTTTGCATTGAGTAGTTTTGTAGATGATAACTCTTTATTGCAAAGCAGAGACAGTTGTTTGTTGATGATGTCATAGCATTTCTCAATATTCTTTTTGTCCGTCCCAAAATATATTGTAAATAGTCCGGTATCTGAATAGTTTGTTATGCTTGATTCTACACTGTAAACATATCCTCTTTTTTCGCGGAGAGCTATATTTAGCATGCTATTCATTCCGGGTCCGCCAAGTATGTTGTTTAATAGGTATAAGTTGAACCTCTCTCTGTCAAACAGGTTATGACATAATCCTCCAATTATAGCGTGTGATTGGTAGTTGTCGCACTCTTTGTGTATGTTGAAACATGAATATTTTAGATTGGAATTTCTTGATAGATTAGGCTTGTTGTTTCTGAATTCTATTGTTGCATTTTCAATAATGGTTATAACCTTCTCAAATTTGGTTCTCCCTGTAAAAAAGAAAACCATATTTTCAGAAGTGTAAAACTCTTTTATAAAATTTCTTCCTTTTTGAGGAGTTATTCTCTCAAGAGAGTTTAAATCCCCAAGAATATTATGCCCTAAAGGGTGATTGTTGAAAATGAGGTTTTCAAACTCGTCATATATGTATTCGGCAGGATTGTCAAGATATGAGTTTATTTCGTCAATAATAACTTCTTTCTCCTTTATGCTCTCTGAATCAGGCAAATTAGAGTTTTGTATAATATCGCACATAAGAGAAATAGCACGTTTGAGGTAAGGCTCGAGGCTTACGGTATATATTACAGTCTCTTCTTTGCTGGTAAAAGCATTTAACTCTCCGCCAACACTCTCCATGCAATTTAGAATATGAGACGCTTTATGATTGGTGGTGCCTTTGAAAAGCATATGCTCAACATAATGAGCTAAACCCTCTTCTCCTTCAACTTCATCACGAGTGCCGGCATCAACAACAAATCCACAATATGAAACATCAGAATTGGTATATCTGTAAACCACTTTTAGCCCTGATGGTAAAGTACACCATGTGTAATCGCTATTTGATGCAAAATTTAGGTATGAAGTTTTCATGTCTATTTTATGATGATAAATTTGTTGCGCGAAGTTACACCTCTTTCTGTTAATAAAGCAAATTTTACTTTGTAATTTCAAATTTTTTATAGTCGGTTTTATCGTGGAATGCAATAAAATAGTATAAAAATGTAAAACGCATATTATTTATCTGTAAAATCTTATAAAATGCTATCTAAAACAACTATATTTTAAATAATTATGCTATCTTTGCCATAATTTACGAAATAGAATAATTACATTAATGATAAAGATATATGCTTGGAAATTATAGTAAGTATATTGTGTCGTTGATTAAGAGTATATTTATTGTTACTCTTTTGATAGTTTTTGCTTCTCCTATAAATGCACAGTCGCAAAAAGGATTTGTGCTATCGGGAAAAATTATTTCATCAGAAGGAGATGAACCATTGGAGATGGTGCTGGTAAAATTATCAACATCAGCATGGGCCATGACAAACGAAAAGGGAGAGTTTAAGATTACAGGACTTAAACAAGGCACATATAAATATGAGATTGCATATTTGGGATTTGAAGATGTCGTTGGAGAGGTAACTGTTACAAAAAACATAACAGACTTTTCAATAGTAATGCGCCCTGCCGGTTTAGGTCTTGAAGAGGTTGTAGTAACAGCCGAAGAACATAAAATGGGTTCAGCTTCAACCATTGGTCAAGCTGCAATTCAGCACTTGCAGGCAAAGAGCGTTGAGGATATGTTGCAATTACTTCCCGGTCAAATAACCAAAAATCCCGATTTGACAAATGCAGGTCAAGCATCAATACGTGAAATTGATGCAGGAAGCAATAATAATAATGCGTTAGGAACTGCAGTTATTGTAGATGGAGCACCAATGAGTAACGATGCTAATATGCAATTGTTTTCAACTGCTCGTTCAGGCTCAAATTCGTCAACGTCAAGTAATACGATGAACGATCAGTCAACAAGTGGTCGCGGAGTTGATTTGCGTTCAATTTCACCCGATAATATTGAGTCAATTGAGGTAATTAGGGGTATCCCATCTGCAGAGTACGGAAACTTAACATCAGGAGCCGTAGTTATCAAAACAAAAGTAGGAACAACACCATATGAAGCAAAAGTTAAGATTGATCCCAATTCAAAACTTGTTTATATCGGTAAAGGTTTTACTATGAAGAAAAACCGAGGAGCAATTAACTTGTCGGCTGACTATACAAAATCTTATGAGGATACCCGAAAGAAATTTAAAGGATATGACCGTATAACTGCTAATGGAGCCTACTCAAATACATTTATGAAAGAGACTACTCCATTGAGTTTGAACCTAAAAATGTCTTATACTCGCAACATAAGTAGTCAAAAGGCCGATGAATCAATGCACCCCGATGAGCTATTGGAGAATGCAAGTCAAGGCTTCCGCTTCTCTGCTGACGGAATGTGGCGTTTGAATAAATCATGGATAAGCAACTTTAACTATTCTGCATCTTTGTCATATACAAAGCAAACTGATACATATCGCCAATATATAGTAGGTTCTGCAGTACCTTATGCAACTACCCGAGTGCCGGGAGAGTATTCTGTAGCATTCCTTGCTCCCGAATATTTATCTCAATACACAATAAACGGAGAGCCTCTTACTGCATACGTACAGTTAAAGGCAAATAAGATGTTCTCATTTGAAAAAGGAACTAACAATATTAAAGTTGGTGCGGACTATAATTTAAGTGCAAACTATGGCGATGGAATGTTGTTTGATAATACAACTCCTCCAAAACCGGGAGATGGGCAGGGAGCGCGTCCACGTTCGTATAAATCAATACCGTCAATGCACACAATGTCATACTTCTTTGAGAATGCAACAGAAGTAACATTTGCAGGACAAACATTAAATCTTCAGGCAGGAGTTCGTGTGAATACACTATTCATTGATCAACTCGCAAAACGTGGCAATATTACAACAATTGATCCACGTATCAACTTCTCATATCAATTCTTATCACATCAAAACAATAAGGTATTTGACGATTTGTCAATAGTGGGAGGTTTTGGATTGGCTTCAAAAATGCCAACAATGTCATACCTATATCCTAACCCAGCATACTTTGACTATACAAGTTATAACTCTTACGTAGCTGACGATCCCTCAAGAACTCTTGCAATTATATCATCTGATGTTATTGCCAATACAGCAAATCCAAACTTAAAACCATCAACTTCTCGAAAATTTGAGATTGGAATTTCTGGTCGTATAAATAAGGTAAGAGGAACAATTACATACTTTAACGAAAGGTACAAGAATGAGTATGGATTTACATCTGTGCCTCACTATTTGAGTTATAATAAATATTATGTGCCTGAGGTTGAAAATGAGACATTAATTCCAATATATGTTGAGGGAGAAGGAGTATATTATACAACATCTCCCGGTGGTCCCAAAGATGCTGCAGATAAGTTTACTCAAAAAAGGGTAACAACATATTCAATGCCAAGCAATACTTCAGAAACTTTCAAGCAAGGTATTGAGTATTCATTCAATTTAGGCGAAATTAAAGCAATAAAAACAGATATCATAGTTGATGGAGCCTGGTATTATATAAAACGCCGTTCTACAGGAGCAACTTATAATTATGATGACACTCCTGTTGATGTAACAACCATAGGAGGTGCAACAAAATCAGGATTTAATACCTATTTGGCAGTCATGCCTACAGGAAGTGGTTCAATAAATCAACGAGTAAATACCAATATACGTCTTGTAACACACATACCTGCAATAAAATTGGTGTTTACAACAACTGCTCAAATTGTATGGTTTGAAAGTAGTAAATATATATATGAGGATAATGACGGAAATAACCTCTATTATAAAACAACTGACGAGCAAGGCAATGAGGTCTATTTGGTTGATCCATTAGGCTATTATGATAAAAATGGAGATTATACCAAATGGGATAGATCAATGACTCAAAATAAAGAGTTGAGAGACTTGCCAACCAGAACATCAAATATGTATTATTACGATACACAAAAATATCCGATAACATGTATGCTAAACTTTAAGATGACAAAAGAGTTTAAGAAATTTGTTGAGCTATCATTTGTAGCGAATAACTTCTTGAAACTCTCAAAATTGTATCGTCAAGATAAGCGAGGTGGTTATCGAGAGATGTACTCTCCAATATATTTTGGAGCTGAGTTGAAAATAAAGATTTAGAATAAATTTAATGAAAAAATAATGATATGAAGTATTCTGTAATAACATCGTTAATAATATTTACATCTCTATTATTATTCTCTTCATGTAACAAAGAAGATATAAAAATAGCAAGATATTATTCGGTAAATATTTCGTTATTGATACCAGAAGAGGAGGCTGAGTATAAAGAAAAAGTAGAGCAAACAACTATAGAAATAGTAAATCAGCAAACTTCTCACAAATATGAATTAACAGGAGAATATTATCAAGATGTTTGGGTTGCTGAAATACCTTCGGGAGAGTATAATATATCTGCTATTTTAAAATTAAAGGAAGATGAGAATTCAGAAGAGTCTATATTGTCTTTTAATGGAAAAGCAAATAGTGTAGGAGTATATTCTGACAATAAAGTTTCGTTGGCATTGAAATCAGTAAAACCTTCACCGCTAATTTTCAAAGAGATATATTATAGTATGACTAAAGCTACTACAGGCGATCAATATACAAATGACCAATTTTATGAGATATATAACAACTCAAAAACAACTCAGTATTTAGATAACTGTATATTGGCTCGTACACAAGGAGCCGGTTCTGCTGTAATACCCTGTAGATGGATAGATGCGAATGGTGAGATATTGATGGAATACCCAGCCGACTCATATATAGCTGGTTTTGTTGGAGACGGTTCAGGTAAAAAATTCCCATTAGAGCCCGGAAAAAGTGTAGTAATTGCATATCAGGCAAAAGATCATAGATCACAAATCAATCCAAATAGTGTTGATTTGAGTAATGCAAACTATGAGGTAAATATATCAGACTATGTTACAAGTTATGCAAATAATCCGGCTGTGCCAGACATGTCAATCATAACAAAGAGTGGTGATATGACAATAACATTCTGGATGTTACCGTACTCTGGAACATCTGCGATTTTGGCTAAGTTTCCTGATAATATCAAACTTAAGGAATATGCGGCTGATATGGCAAATTATAAAACAATCCCATTTCAGACTGTAAATACAACTCTCTATCTTATGGTTCCTCAGGATTATGTAATGGACGGAGTGAATGTGGTTGGAGTTGACCCGGCAAAACGTCAAGTTCAGTTGAGGGCAGAAGTTGATGCAGGAATGGTAACAAACTCTGCCGTATATAATGGAAAGAGTATCAAAAGAAAGGTGAAAAGTGTTGTAAACGGAAGAGTCGTTTATCAAGATACAAATAATTCATCAAATGATTTCTTAACAGACCAAACTCCAACACCCGGAGTTGATGCAAACGGAAATATAATAAACAATATAGATAAAGAATAATAAGATAAATATATGAAAAAAATAATTTATATATCGCTTCACATAGTTTTTATATTGATGTTTGCGCCTGCGGTATGTAGTGCACAAACTATTCAAGAAAAATCTGATGAAGATGTTTTGAAAGCAACAATGCAATATAAAGACTACATGTTCCTAAATAATGGAGCATATGGCACTCTAAACCCAACATTTATGAGAGATTTACCTTTGGAGCAACTTGCAATATTACAAGTAAGTTATGGCGCAGGAATGGGTGATTTTCATAAACTTGATAAATCGGGAGATATTCGCGATCTATTAGTTGAGGTTTACGGTGTAAAAAAATTAGAGAGTGTTTCGTTTGAAGGCGGAATGTCATATCGCAATGGTAAAGAAAAACAACGCCGTTGGAATTCAACTCTATATCAAGCCGAAGATAATCCATTTATACTTGCTGATTCAGTCTTTAGTAATTATACCGTAGAGCAGTTTACTCTTGATGGACGTTTCTCTTGGGAACCATTAGATTTATTGCGTTTCGGAATAAATGCCCTATATGAGGTAGGTGCAACATCTGATGAGCAAGATCCTCGTTTAGAGACAAAAGGTATGAGGTTTACAATAAATCCTGGAATTGATTTTAAAGTCTCAAAACACGTGAAGATAGGAGCTACAGGAGGTGTGCGTCTATTCAACGAGAATTCAAGATATAGTACGGTTGAGACAGCTATAAACTCGTCGTTCTTTGTTATGAAAGGCTTTGGATTGTCTCTTAATAACGGAGGAACATCTTATCAAAGAGAGACAAAAGGAACAGCTTGGTTTGCAGCATTACAGGTTTATATGAACCGTCCGGGTTATACAAACTTCTTGAATGGAGGAATTGAGCAGAATAGAGAAAAAGCTATTGATGGCGGAACAACACAACAGTTTGTAGGTGGAGAGTATAGAAATCGTAAAATATTTGTAAATGATCGTTTCTCATTTGCGAGAAGCAAATATGTGCACAATATTGAGGTGTTTGGAGAGTATGACAAGGTTGAAGGAATATGGTATGATCAGAAATATATAACAAATTCAAGTGGACAATCATACTGGGAGCCTAAGTTAAAGTCAATAATTTATACACAAGATTTATGGCAAGCAGCCTTGAAATATCGATTTGATGTCTTAAATGCAGGCAATACACCATCGTGGACTGTTTCTGCAGGTGCTAAGTATGCAAATTCAGAAACTAAGAACTATCCTGATGGATATAAACAATCATATCAGAATATAACAGCCAATATCTCTCTTTCAAAACATTTTAGTATTAAGAAAGCTGTATTATCACTTTCTGCCTTAGGAAATTATATGGTAAATTTGGAAACAGGATTACATCTTGGTGATGATATTGAATTAAAGGATAAATATACTATACCTTTGTATAATTATATAACATCTGATTCATATTCAGTACAAGGAAGAATTGAGACTAAGATTCCTATAATATCAAAACGTTTCACATCGTATGTAGGAGCATATGTTGAAGCCTCAACGCAACGCTATGTCGGAGATGATAATATGTTTAGATTGACACATTTTAATAGATTTAGTGGAGGTGTAAACTATACTTTCTAAGATTAATAAATAGTATTTTATGAATAAATTTTAGCCTAATTAGACCAATTAGTCCAATTAGGCTAATTTTCTAAATAAGTGCCAAATAAACCAACTAATTATATTATGAAAAATAGTTTAAGATTACTATTTACTGCCTTATTAACGCTATGCGCAGTAGAACTATCAGCAGCAGAGAAGGGTTTTGCTATAGTTATTGACCCTATAAGCTACAAAGAGGCAAAGACCGAAGTTGATGCTTATGCTCAATCAATTGAGAAGCAGGGTTTGAAGACATACATAATTGAAGATGTATGGTATAACCCTGATTCAATTAAAACAAAAATTATAGAGTTGGCAACTCAAAAAAAAGCACCAATTGAAGGCGTTGTTTTTATCGGAGATATACCTGTCCCTATGATACGCGATGCTCAACACTTTACATCGGCATTCAAGGCTAAACAGGACCCTAAAAAGATGGAGTTTTCATCAGTACCATCTGACCGTTTCTATGATGACTTTGATTTGCAATTTTCATTTATTGAACAAAGCAAGGAGAAGTCTAATCAATTCTATTATTCGCTAACAGCTCAATCAACACAAGTATGCCAGCCTGATATATACTCTGCTCGTATGAAAACTTGTGATAAGGAGGGAAAATCTAAATATGACCGATTGAAAGCATACCTTAAAAAGGTTGTTGCTCAAAAGGAGGCAGCCGAGAAACTTTCGCAGGTATTCTATTTCGCAGGACAAGGATATAACTCGGATTGTGGATTAGCACGTGTCGATGAAAAGAGTTCATATTATGAGATGTTCCCTAACCTATTGGGACAACCTTGGAGTCTTACCTATCAAAACCATGCTGACTATGAATTTAGCAAATATCCATTAATGAGTCAGATGCAACGCAAAGATTTGTCATTGGCGGTATTACACCATCATGGCTACCCTGATACAGAGTATCTTGATGATAACCCAATACCCCAAAATGCAGAACAAAATCTTGATGCTGTTAAATCGTTCTTCCGTGCTAAGATAAACACTGGTATTCGCAGAGGTAAAGATACAACAGAGACCATAAACTATTACAAAGAGGGTTATGATGTACCGGAACATTGGTTTACATATGATGCTTTGTTTGGAGATGATATAAAGAAAAAAGATTCAATTTATGCAGAGCAAATGGATCTTCATCTAACTGACCTTGGTAAATATAAACCAAATGCAAGGGTGGTTATTCTTGATGCTTGCTATAATGGCGCATTTTGCCATGACGAATATATTGCTGAGGAGTATATCTTTGAAGAGGGTGATTGTGTTGTAACCATTGCAAATAGTGTAAACTCGCTACAAGATAAATGGTGCGACCGTAACATCGGAATGTTCGGATTAGGTTTGCGAGTAGGAAACTTTATTAAATATAACCCCTATTTTGAGTCTCATATTTTTGGAGATCCGACATATACCTTTACACCCTTTACAAAACTTGGATTTAATGTAAATGAGGCTCTATATAAGAGCAATAGATTTTGGAAGAAACAACTCAAATCGGAGTATGCGGCATTGCAAGCATTTGCTATTAATGAGTTGGCACAACGTAAGGCAATCTCTTCAGCCGAGATATTGGATATTTTCAAGAGATCACCTTATCAAACAGTGCGCTTTATGGCTTTGAATACTCTTGCGACATACAAAGATGATAATTACATTGAATGTTTGTCATTAGGATTAAACGATAACTATGAATTAATTCGTCGTTTTGCGTCAATACAAGCAGGGAAGTGTGGTGATTTGAGATTAATACCGGCCTTAGTATCATTGCTCTCTAAACCATCTATTGGAAAACGTGTTGATTTTCAATTAAAAATGGCTTTGGCTCTATTCCCTTACAATGAGTTGGTCGCAGAGTTTAAAAAACAGAATCCTTGTAAAGATTACTATAATGCTGAGGAAGAGACAGAGAAGATATTAAAATCGTTTGATAATTATTCCGATAAAACATTTGATGGCGATGTTGAACAAATCAGTAATCCCGAAGTTTCGGCAAAGAATAAACTTAAAGTAATACGTTCGTTCCGTAATCGTCCACTGCACCCTGCGGTAAAAGAGATTATTGCAGCATTCGAAACAATTGCCGAACCCGATTTACAAACAGCTTTAATAGAGACAATGGGGTGGTTTAATATGTCTTACAAAAGAGCAGAAATAGCCGATTATTTCAAAACTGTTTCTGAAAATGAAAAGTATGATAAATCAGTTAGAAATGAGGCGTTAAAAACCTATAAACGATTAATGGGAATATAAACGATAAATTATCTCAATAAATTCATATAATAGATAGCAAAGATGGAATTTTATTTTTATCTTTGTTATCTATTATTTTATACAAAAATTAAAACCAATTAAATAGACTAAAATGAAAGTGTTAAGTGTAAAAAGAGTATTGTTGCTTGTGGTGTTGTTTTGCTCGGGAGTAGCAATGGCAGGAGAGAGAGGATTTGCAATATTTATTGACAAAACAAGCTATGAAAAAGCTAAAGAAGAGGTGAATGCCTATGCACAATCAGTAGAGAAACAGGGTTTGAAAACATACATAATTGAAGATGTGTGGTATAATCCCGATTCAATCAGAGCTAAAATTAAAGAGTTGGCAACACAAAAGAATGCACCGATAGAGGGTATGGTATTTATAGGAGATATTCCTGTCCCTATGCTTCTTGATGCACAACACTTTGCATCGGGCTTTAAACCAAAACAATCAATGAAAAGGTTAGAGCGAAGTTCTTGTCCCTCTGATCGTTTTTATGATGACCTTGATTTGGAGTTTGAGTTTATCGCACAAGATGATAAAAAAACAAATCTTTTCTACTATACACTTACATCGCAATCAACCCAAGTTTGTGCCCCTGAGTTGTATTCAGGTCGTATAAAACCTTGCGATAAAGGCGATAAAACCAAATATGACCGCTTAAAAGCATACTTAAATAAAGTTGTAGTTCAAAAAGAGAAGAATGAAATTTTATCGCAAATATTCTATTTCGGAGGTCATGGTTACAACTCAGAGTCTATGCTTGCCCGTATGGACGAAAAAATATCATATTATGAGCATTTCCCTTGGTTAAAATCTCAAAATAATGGTATTGTGTATATGGATCATCTTGATGATGAGTTCAGTAAATTCCCATTGATGAGTCAAATGCAACGCAAAGATTTATCTTTGGCAGTATTGCATCATCACGGTTATCCTGATGAAGAGTATTTGAATGGTTATCCCTTGCCCAAAAATGCTGCAGATGAGTTGAAATCAGCAAACCGTTTCTTCCGCTCAAAAATTAGAAAAGCAGTGGAGGGTGGCGAAGATAAAGATGCGGCACGTGCACGTTGGGCAAAAAAATATGATATCCCATTACATTGGTTGGACTCAATATTTACACGCACTTCAATCCTTGAAGACTCTCTATACAACGATAAACTTGATCTCCATTTAACGGACTTAGGCAAATATCAACCAAATGCAAAAGTGGTAATACTTGATGCTTGCTTTAACGGAGCATTTAACCATGAGTCATATATTGCCGGAGAGTATATATTTGAAGGTGGAGATTGTGTTATAACTATCGCTAACAGTGTAAACTCGCTACAAGATAAATGGTGCGACCGACATATAGGAATGCTTGGTTACGGTTTGCGAGTAGGAAATCTTGTAAAATATAACCCATATCTCGGTGCACATATTTTTGGAGATCCAACATTTACATTTGTGCCAGGAGAGAATATCAAATTTGATGCAAACGAAGCAATATATAAGAGTGCTAAATTCTGGAAGAAGCAACTAAAATCGGCTTCGCCCGCGGTTAAAGCCTTTGCATTGGAGATGTTGGTTAAGAAGAATGCAATATCATCGTCAGATATGTTAGAAGTATTTAAGACCTCATCAGATAATACAGTTCGTCTTGTCGCTTATATGATGCTTACAACTATGAAAGACGATAACTTTGTTGAAGCAACAGCACTTGCTTTAAATGATTCTTATGAACTTGTACAACGCTTTGGCGCTGTTTATGCAGGAAAGAGTGGCGATGAGAGGCTTATACCCGCATTGGTATCAGCAATGTCTCGTATAGCAAACGGATCACGTGTTGATTTTCAATTACGTGGAGCAATAGAGATGTTCCCTCATGAAAAATTGATTGTAGAGTTTGAAAAACAAGATCCTTGTAAAAACTACTATGATAGCGAAAAAGAGGAGAAGCGAATAAAGGCATCATTTGACCGCTATAACAACACTAAGTTAGAGGAGGAGTTGGATTTGCCAAATGCAACCATTAAGGAGAAGATAAATATGGTTCGCAACTTCCGTAATAAAAACCTACACACTGCAACAGATAAGTTGATGCAGATGTTTATGGCTGAAACAGACGAAGATTTACGATATACCATATTAGAAGCATTCGGTTGGTTTAACTATTCATATAAACGAGCAGAGATAATCAACTTCTGTGAACAAGTTTGGGCAAATGAAGCATTTAGCGATAAGTTACGCAACGAAGCCCAAAAAACTGCAAAACGATTAAAAGGGATTTAGTTTTTAGAAGAGAACTTTAATGACTTTAATGCCCCTAAAGACCTTATTAACTAACAACTGAAAACTGATAGCTGAAAAATGGAAATAGTAATAGGATTGATAATAGGAATAGTGATTATGGCGTTTTTACTTATCTATTTAGTAAAAGCGAAAAACTCTCTTGTAAAAAAACAAGAGGAGGAGATAAAACAACTTAATCAATCGTTAATGCGTTCCATTGCAGATAAAAACGACGTAGAGGTAAAAAACGCTACTATTGTAACTGAGAAGGAGGCTCAACAAAAGTTGTATGATGAAAAGGTTCGTGAATTTCAACAACTTAAAGGGCAATTGCAATCCATTTCAGAGGAGCGAGAGAATCTACTAAAAGCAAATAGCTCACTTAGGGCAGAAAAAGAGGCAAAGGAAAAAATGCTTTCTGATAAAGATGCCGAGATAGAAAAACGCCTTAAACAGCAAGCCGAGCAATTTAAGCATCAGACTGAGACTTTGGAGTTACGTTTTAAAGAGTTGTCAGAGAAACTTTTAAAAGATAAAGTTCAAGAACTTGGAGATAGCAACAAAACAAATCTAACACCTGTTATTGATGCCTTAAAAGAGGAGATGCAGAAGGTGGGGGCAGAGATAAAAGAGTCGCGCGAGAAGAGTGTAGCTCATAAATCGTCGTTAGATACTGCCATAAGAGATATGATGGAACGTACCAACGAGATTAGTACAGAGGCAACAAAATTAGCTGAAGCCCTTAAAGGAAAGTCAAAAACTCAAGGTATATATGGTGAGTTGATACTCTCTGATATTCTCCGAAGAAGTGGATTAAAAGAGGGTGAGCAGTTTGAGTGTCAGGTTATGTTGCGCGATGAGCATGGTAATGCCATAGTAAACGAAGATACTCGCTCAAAAATGATACCTGATGTGATAGTTCATTATCCCGATAAAGATTTGATTATTGACTCAAAAGTCTCGCTAACCGCTTATTTGGAGTGGTGTAATGCCGAAACCGATGAGGATAGGGCTGTAGCTGCAAAAAAACATATAACAAGTATCAGAAACCATATCAAGGAGATTGTTACAAAATCGTATGCTGCCTATCGTAAAGAGGTTAAGCGCGAAACCATTGATTGTGTGGTAATGTTTATCCCAAACGAGAATGCTTTGCAATTGATGCGCGATTTAGAGCCATCGCTTTGGTATGAGGCATATGACAATAAAGTCATAATAACAAGTGAATTGTCGCTCTTCTCTCTTTTAAAGATGATAGAGAACTATTGGGCGCAAATAATACAGCAACGCAACCAGGATAAGATTATAAAGTCTGCCGAGAATATGCTTGAACGTCTTGGTTCATTATATGAGATGATGGACGATGTGGAAAAAGCTTTCAGAAATGTAGAGACTAAGTTTGACAACGTAAAAAACAAGATGCTTACGGGTAAGCAGAGTGTAGCTGTCTCGGCACGTCAGGTAGTAGAATCGGGGGTTAAATCAGCCAAAATGGAACAGAAGCTTTCAGATAGCGAGATTTTTATGATTGGCTCAAAAGAGTAATACAATATTAAGATAGAGAAGATATGAAGTACAATTTTGATGAGATGATTGATCGTCACGGAACACAATCCGTCAAGTACGATACAACTAAAGAGTTATGGGGAAGAGACGATGTTCTCCCTTTATGGATTGCCGATATGGACTTCAAAACGCCCTCTTTTATAACAGATGTCATAAAGGAGCGTCTATCACATGAAATATTGGGTTATCCCAAACCTCACGACGGATATTTTGAAGCCTTTATAAAATGGGCAGATCGCCGTTATGGTTTACAGATAAAAAAAGAGGAGATACATCATGTCCCGGGAATAGTCCCCGGCATATATATGATGATAAATCACTTCTCAAATCCGGGCGATAAGGTTATGGTGCAACCACCTGTTTATCACCCGTTCCACAATGTTATAGCAGCAACCGGGCGTCAAGCAGTGCATAACTCGCTTATAATTGAAAATGGACGTTACCGTATTGATTTTGATGCAATGCGTCGCGATATAAAGGGTTGTAAAATATTTGTTTTGTGTAATCCTCACAATCCAGGAGGTCGTCGTTGGAGCAAAGAGGAGCTTACTCTTATGGCAGAGATATGTGCCAAAGAGGGAACTCTTGTGTTGAGTGATGAGATACATGCTGATATGACATATGCACCTGCTCGTCACCTGCCATTTGCAGCAGCATCAGAAAAGGGACGTAACAACTCAATAACCTTTATGGCTCCCTCAAAAACATTCAATATGCCGGGAGTAGTATCATCGCAGATAATCATCTTTAACGAAGATATACGTAACAGCGCATTCCCATATTTAGATAATAACCACATTTCTGGAGGAAATGTTTTTGCATTTGTAACAGCCGAAGCAGCATATAATCAAGGCGAAGAGTGGTTAAATCAGATGCTATCGTATGTATTTGCCAATATGGATTATGTTAATGACCGACTAAATGCAGAGATGCCAAAGATAAAAGCAATGAAACCCGAAGCATCGTTCTTGATGTTCTTTGATTGCAGAGAGTTGGGCTTTGCATCACAAAAGGAGTTGAACGATTTCTTTGTAAACGAGGCTCGTTTGGCACTTAACTCAGGCGATATGTTTGGACCCGGAGGAGAAGGTTGGATGCGCTTTAATGCAGCATCGCCACGCGCCGTTATGGTTGAAGCAATGGACCGCTTAAAAGCAGCCTACGATAAACGTGGATTTTAAAATATAAATATGATATTATACACAAAAAAGGATTGCTCGCAAGCAATCCTTTTTGTGTATATGTGGTTTGAAATTACTTATTATATCTTGCGTTCAAAGCTTTAATAACCTCGTCAGTAATATCAATCTTTTTGGTAGCGTGTATTGTACCTGCATTGTTCAATACAATATCATATGCTTTGCTTAAAACATCGTCAATGTAGTTTTGAACAGAATCGTTAACGCGAAGAAGCATTTTTTGGTTGTTTTGCAATGCCTCAACCTCAAGTTTTTGAGCATACTCTTGAAGATCTTGTTGTTTGTTCATAATGCGTTGATACTCTTGCTCTGCACGCTCTTGAGTTAAGAAAGCATTGTTTTTAACTTTGCGTTGGAACTCCTCCATCTCTTTCTCCAATGCTTTGCCTCTCTCGTTAATGTTGGCACGCATAGACTCTTGTTGTTTCAACATCTCTTCGTTAAGTTCTTTAGCCAAGTTGTAGTTGCTTAGTAGAGAATCGGCATTTATATAGGCTATTTTAATAGCAGAAGTGCCACAACTATCATTAGCAACAGTAACATTGCAAGAAGAAGAATTCTCTTTACATTGAGTAAACGATGCTGCAACAATAAGACCTGCAGCAATAAGCGATAATGTTTTGCCTAAATTTTTCATAAATGTTTTAAATATTAATTTTTTAATTCTTGTTCTTTTAAAATATCATCAAGGTTCTTTTTAGCTCTGTCACGCGCATCAGTTGAGACAGAACATGTAATGCCTCGCTGTCTCATATGTTTACTCGAACCTATATGCCCGTTGGGAAATTTACCACCCTTTTTGAATAAAATCTTTACAGCCATTGCAAATATGGCAAAGGCTATAATAATAAAGGTTAAAAGCAATACAATATACCACATTTTTGTTATATATTTGTATGGTACAATAAAAATATGGCTAAAAACCATATCTTTTTGACGCAAAATTTCACAACGGTTGCAAATATAATAAAAACGAGTGAATAAAGTTCTTTATTTGCAAAAAGTGAATAGATAAAAATATCAATTTTTAGGATTATTAATAATTAAAAATTATATAGATGAAAATAACAGATTTAAAACCCAAAGCAATTTGGACTATTTTTGATGAAATAACACAAGTTCCTCGCCCTTCAAAAAAAGAGGAGAAGATACGCCAATATCTAAAAGATTGGGCTGTAAAAAACGGAGTTGATGTAAAAGAGGACGAGACAGGAAATATATTAATGAGTAAACCTGCAACACCAGGTTGTGAAGCCGCTCCTGTGCTTACTATGCAGGCACATATGGATATGGTTTGTGAGAAGAATAGTGGTGTAGAGTTTAATTTTGATACCGATTCTATAAAAACAGTAGTTGATGGCGATTGGGTAAGAGCAGAAGGAACAACTCTTGGAGCAGATAACGGAATAGGAATGGCAGGCGCAATGGCTGCTCTTGTTGATGAAAATTTGAAACACGGACCACTTGAAGCTCTATTCACAGTTGACGAGGAGACAGGTCTAACAGGAGCATTTGCTTTGAAAGAGGGTTTTATGAAAGGGAAATATCTGCTAAACCTTGACTCTGAAGACGAAGGAGAAGTTTTTGTAGGTTGCGCAGGAGGCGTTGATACTATTTCAACCCTACCTTATACAACCGAGAAGGTTCCTGAAGGCTACCATTTTATAAAGATATATGTTGAGGGCTTACGCGGAGGTCACTCAGGTTGCGATATACATTTGGGATTAGGAAACTCAATAAAGATTTTATCTCGTTTCCTTGCAAAATGGATTAGAAAAAATCCTCTGTATCTTGTAAGTTTTGAGGGAGGAAACCTTCGTAATGCCATACCTCGTGAAGCATCAGCAGTAATAGGAGTTCGCAAGGAGGATAAAGAGCCTGTAACCATAGCATTGAATATGTTTGCCTCAGAGGTAGCTGCTGAGTTAAAAGGAGTTGACGATAACTTCAAGATGCGATGGGAGACAACCGATGATGCAGATGCCATTGAGAGCAAAACCGCTACAAATCTTATAAATGCATTAAACGCTTGTATTCAAGGAGTAGTAGCAATGAGTCGCGATTTGGAAGGTTTGGTTGAAACCTCAACAAACCTTGCATCAGTTAAAATGCCGGGAGACAATAAGATTGTAATATCAACAAGTCAGCGAAGCAGTGTAGAGTCGGCAAAACATGCAACAGCATTTAGTGTGGAGAGCGTATTTACACTTGCAGGAGCAACCGTAACACATAGCGAAGGATATCCGGGTTGGAAACCCAAAATGGATTCTCACATTTTACAACTAACAGTTGATACATACGAACAGCTATTTGGAGAAAAACCTGCCATAAAAGCTATTCACGCAGGATTAGAGTGTGGATTGTTCTTAGAGAAATATCCATATCTTGATATGGTATCATTCGGACCCACACTACGAGGAGTACACTCGCCCGATGAGAAGATGCATATACCGGCAGTAGCAAACTTCTATAAACATTTGGTTGCAATAATTGAGAAGGTAGCAGAGGAGAAGTAATATGTTACAAAACGAACCAACAATAGAAGAGAAGGTAGTAAAGATGCTTCGCACCGTTTACGACCCTGAGATACCCGTAAACATATACGATTTGGGTTTGATATACCTTATTGATTTAGATGAGGAGAACAATCTAAAGGTAGAGATGACATTTACCGCACCAAACTGTCCTGCGGCAGAATTTATACTCGAAGATGTACGTATGAAACTTGAGGGTATAGAGGGAGTAAAAAGCCTTGACTTGCAAGTGGTCTTTGAGCCTGAGTGGAACAAGGATATGATGAGCGAAGAGGCAAAACTTGACTTGGGATTTTTGTAATAAATTAGGAATTTCTAATTGTGGTAAAGTTACGAACTAACAACTATCAGAAGAACGGTGAAGCCGAGAACTAACTTATAAAACGGAAATGGATAAAAAAATCTATTTTATATCAGATTTGCACTTAGGCGCAAGAACTTTGGAGTCGCCACTTGAAACCGAAAAACGGGTTGTCAAGTGGTTAGACTCTGTAAAAGATTCAGCATCGGCAATATATCTGCTTGGCGATATTTTGGACTATTGGTTTGAGTATCGTTGCGTTGTGCCGCGAGGTTACACTCGTTTTTTTGGTAAGATAGCAGAACTTACTGATAATGGAGTGGAAGTGCATTGGTTTATAGGAAACCACGATATATGGATTTTTGATTACCTACCCAATGAATTAGGAATAATACTTCATAAAAAATCATATATAACCGATATTTGCGGTAAACGCTTCTATATGGGACATGGCGACGGAGAAGGTAAACGACCTTTAGGCTTTTTGTTCTTGCGCTCATTCTTTCGTAATAAATTGTGTCAAAAACTATATTCGGCAATACACCCATGGTGGACTGTACCCTTTGCTCATGGTTGGTCTTCAACGAGTCGTAAATCGGCTGGTGGAGAACCAAAATTTGCGAATAACGAAAGTAATCCCTTAGTAGAATTTGCAGAAGAGTATAATCAAAAGGCTGACTCCAAAATAGATTATTTTATATTCGGGCATCAACACCTGCTATTTAAGCGTCCTTTAAAAAGCGGAGGCGAGATAATCTTAACAGGAGATTGGATAAAACTATGTTCTTATGTTGAGTTTGATGGCTCTACAATAGAATTAAAACAGTTTTAAGGTATTATATAAATTTTTAAAAAGGGGATTTGGTCTCTCTCTTATTTTCCGCCTTTAAATAATCTCTTTATCTCAAGCGTTTTAAGATATTCACTATCATCGCGAGCATCTTCTTTTATAAATAAGAGAATATCGTTAAGGATAATTTGAGTATCGCCACGAGGTACAATATATTTGTCTCCACGACGAATCATCATTACTAAAATATCTTTGGGAAGATTTATATCTCTAAGAGTATTGCCTTTAACTAAGAACTCTTCGGTAACCTTTAATTCTGTAAGTTTGGCTTTTACTTCATCGGGGAGTGCTATATCAAATCCTTTCTCAACCTCTTTTGTTGATAACCCCAATATGTTGGCAAACCATGTAACGGTTGTGCCCTGCATTACAAGCGAGATTATAGTTATTAGGAATACAACATTGAACATTATATTGGCATTTTCCAAACCCTCAACCATAGGGTATGTTGCAAATATGATAGGCACCGCACCTCTTAATCCAACCCACGATACGTATGTGCGAGCTTTAAGAGAGAGTTTTCGGAATGGAGCAAGGCTTGCGAAAATAGCTATCGGGCGAGATATAAAAATCATTATAATAGCAATTATAATACCCAATAAAGTTACGTCCCATAATTCGTGAGGATTTACAAGAAGTCCAAGAGTAAGGAACATTACTATTTGAAACAGCCATGCAACACCATCAAAGAACGATACAAGGGTTCTTTTGTTATATATTTTATTGTTCCCCACCACCAATCCTGCCAAATAAACAGCCAAATAACCGTTACCTCCAATAAAATCAGTAAAAGCAAAAACAAAGAAGACTAAAGCAAGTAGCAGAATAGAGTATAACGATTTGTTTTTAAGATTTATTCTGTTTATTGATATAACAGTCAAACGTCCGAGTAAATAACCTGATAGAGCACCCACAATCATTTGTGTGAAAAATTTGAGGACTGCTTCGCCAAAGTTCATATCTCCCGAACTTATCATTCCAATAAGAACTATGGTAAGAATGTATGCCATGGGGTCATTACTTCCGCTTTCCAATTCTAATAATGGACGCAAATTCTCTTTAAGCCCTTGCTTTTTTGTGCTGAATATTGAAAATACCGATGCCGAATCGGTAGAAGACATTATAGAAGCAAGCAATAACGATTCCAAAAAAGAGAAATTAATACCAATAAACTGAGTAATATAGTATATAATGACACCCGTTATTCCGGCAGTCAGCAAAACGCCTATAGTGGCAAGAGTTATACCTTCAAAAGCAACAGGCTTTATATCGTCGGTTTTAGTATCCATACCACCCGAAAATAGTATAATGCTTAATGCAATCATACCAATAAATTGGGCAACGGCAGGAGAATCAAATTGAATACCTACACCATCACTTCCAAAGATAATTCCTACTACAAGAAAAAGCAACAGGGTAGGAGTTCCTAATTTTGAGCTGAATTTACTTGCAATTATACTGACAAATAAGAGTATTGACCCGACAAGTACGATATTTTCAGTGTCTAAAATCATCAGTTTCGGAAGTATGGAATTAATATAAATAATTTATTGTTAACAGTCTATTTTTCAAGAGTAAAAGATTTTTGTCCGATTAAATCTCCATCAGCAAAAATTTCAACGCGATAAGTTCCCGGATACAGATACTCTTCAACAGTCCAAAACATCTCTACGGCAGTCTCTTCACTGTCATATGCGATAAGTTTCTTGATAGAATAATTTATTTCGCTATCCTCGTAATTGAAAACATCAGATCTGTTTTTTATCAAAACATCGTTGTCTGGTTTTATTATCCTTAAATAAACAAACCTTTCGCCGGCTTTAGCAGTGATATTTTTTGCTATCAAGAAGTTTACTTGTATATATTCTATTTTGCTTATTTTTGTGGTAGGTTTAGCTTTTTTGTTTAGGCATGATACAGATATGGCTACAGCATCAAGTTTTGAAGCAAGAGTAACTTGGTGAGATAATTCCTCCTTATCTTTTTGTAATTGCGAAGCAGTCTCTGCTACCTCTTTGTATTTAGAGCTAACCTCTTTATTCTCAGCAACTAATTTTTGATTAAGAGCATTTAAAGAGTCTATCTGTATTAAATACCCTTTCATTACGCTCCTTAATGTACTCAACTCCTTTTTAAGTTCTTCAATGCGTTTAGCATCAGACGCTTTGGTAGTTCTTAATTCTTCCAATAATCTTTGTACCTTGAGCTTTTCATTCTCAAGTTGCTTTATAAGAGAGTCGTTACGGATAAACATTTTACTACCCTCAAATTGGTCATACTCATAAGCAAGGTTTGCATATTCTGCCTCTAATGCCCTTTTCTCCTCTTCTATAGCAATCTGAGTTTTTATATTGTTCATTTCGTTATGTTGAGATATTATCATATATAATGCAAATCCCAATATAAGAGCCAGACCTACGCTTACGAAAATCCAAATACCGAATTTCTCTTTTATGTTTTTTATACGTTCCTTCATGATAAAAAATAAGTATAATTAATTTACAAAGGTAATTAAAATAGTCTTATAAACAATCCCCTTAACTCTAATTAACGCGCTAAAAAACATATTACTTTGAAAAACCAAACAAAATGGTTAACTTCGCATCTCAAACAGCTTAAATATATGTTCAAGAGTGTAATTACTTTCTTTAAAAATCATCGTATTTTGCGTCATCTGCTTTATATCTTTGTAGTAACAATGCTATTATTGTCGGTGGCAGTTTATATGATGGATAAATATACGCAACATGGAGTTGCCGTAACAGTTCCTGAGATAAAAAAATTAACCGTTGAAGAGGCAACGCCTATATTGGAACGTTATGGATTGAGTTGTCAAATAATAGATTCTTTGTATGACAGTAAATTGCGTCCCGGTATTATAATAGAACAAACTCCACGAGAAGGAACAACAGTAAAACAGAAAAAAGCGGTATATGTAGTGATAAATTCAAAGATGCCTCGTAAAATTCCATTTCCGGAGTTGAAAGATATATCTTATAGACAAGCAACCTCTTTGTTGCAGGGATTGGGATTTCCTGCACCTCAAATAGTGTATGTTCCTTCTGTCTATAAAGATTTAGTTGTGGGTGCTTCGTATAAGGGAAGAACAGTATCCGTAGGAGAAAAATTTCCTATAACAACAATATTTACACTTACCGTAGGGTGTGGCGATGAAGAGTTGCCGACCGATACCCTTTCTGTTGATGTTGGAATATAAAACAATCCTTTATGATACAAGAAACAGATAATAATATTGCCGACGAGGATTTGTCTGCATATGAGGCCGACGAAAATGGAATGTATGAACATTTCCGTTTTGTGGCAGACAAAGGGCAGGGATTGTTGCGCGTAGATAAATTTCTTGTAGCCCGAATGGAGGGTACATCTCGTAATAGAGTTCAGCAATCAGCCGAAGCGGGGTGTATATTGGTAAATGGCAAACCTGTAAAATCCAACTATAGAGTAAAGCCCGACGATGTTATAACAATTGTAATGGATCGTCCGCGCTATGAGAATGAGATAATTCCACAAGATATTCCGCTCGATGTAGTTTACGAAGATAACGATGTATTGGTGATAAACAAACCGCCTGGATTTGTTGTCCACCCGGGACACGGAAATAAAGACGGAACATTGGTTAATGCATTGGCATATTACTTTAGGAATAATCCCGATTTTGATGTAAGCGATCCTCGTTTGGGTTTGGTTCATCGTATTGACAAAGACACATCAGGTCTTTTAGTGGTTGCAAAAACGCCTAATGCAAAAACATCTCTTGGCAGACAATTTCATGATAAGACAACGTTTCGTCGATATAATGCCTTGGTGTGGGGTAAAATAGAAAATGACGAAGGAACAGTTGAGGGAAACATCGGCAGAGATTTGCGCGACCGTTTGCAGATGGCAGTTTTCCCTAATGGGGAGTATGGAAAACATGCAGTAACCCACTATAAAGTATTGGAACGTTTTGGTTATGTAACCCTTGTGGAGTGTAGATTGGAAACTGGACGAACACACCAGATAAGAGTACATATGAAGCATATAGGGCATATTCTGTTTAATGATGCAAGATATGGTGGAACGCAGATTTTAAAAGGAGTTTCAACCGCGAAATACAAACAATTTGTGCAAAACTGTTTCGATTTGTGTCCACGTCAAGCACTACATGCTAAAACATTAGGGTTTACGCACCCGGTAACAGGAGAGCAGTTGCATTTTAATTCCGAATTACCACAAGATATGCAGAACCTTATAGAAAAATGGCGGAATTATAGTAGAGAAAAATTTTAAAAATTATATATAAATAGTTACTTTTGTAAATATCTTATTTGAAAGATTCTTTAAATCTTTGTATAAAAGGTTTATAGATAGAGTTTTGAGAGAATAAATGGAGAAAAGACGTATAGCGATAGTTGCAGGAGGATACTCATCAGAATATCCCGTATCAATAAAAAGTGCGCAAGGAATAAAAACATTTCTTGAGAAAACACCATACGAGACTTACGTGGTGCGAATAACTCGTGATTTATGGGAGGTGGAGTTACCCGATGGAACTACATCGGAAATAGATAAAAACGATTTCTCTTTTGTAGAAGGCTCACACATCAAACAATTTGATTTTGCATATATAACAATACATGGAGTCCCGGGAGAGAATGGAGCATTACAGGGATACTTTGATATGATAGGTATGCCATATTCATGTTGTGGAGTATTCGCAGCTGCTATAACAGCAAACAAATATGCGTGCAACCAATATCTTTCTAAATTTGGAGTACAGATATCTCCGGCAAAAATGATACGTCAAGGAGAGGCATATTCAGCTTCTGAAATAGCAGAAGAGGTAACGTTGCCTTGTTTCGTAAAGCCAAACGAGGGGGGCTCAAGTTGCGCAACAACAAAAGTTAAAGAGACAGAAGAGCTCCAAACTGCAATAGAGAAAGCATTTACCGAGGGTGGAAATGTTATAGTTGAAAAATTCATGCAAGGAACCGAAGTTACATGTGGCTGTTACAAAACATCAGAAAAGGCAGTTGTATTGCCTATAACAGAGGTTGTAAGCAAGAATGAATTTTTTGATTATGAGGCAAAATATACAGCTTCAAAAGTTGAAGAGATAACACCTGCAAGAATATCAGAAGAGGTGGCAAACAAGATAACAGCGACAACTTCTAAAATATATGATATTATTGGAGCAAAAGGAATAATACGAGTTGATTATATTATAATAGAAGAAGAACCATATTTGTTAGAGGTAAATACTACACCGGGAATGACGGTTACATCGTTTATACCACAACAGATACGGGCAATGCAATTAGAGCCGGGCGAGGTTCTCTCTGAAATAATAGAAGATGCTTTACAAGCAAAATAATTGATTATATTGATAAAACAAAAGGAAATAATAAGCTATTCAATATGGATAATTTTGAAGATATAAGACCATTTACTCCGGAAGAGGTGCCGGCAGCAGTGCAAGAATTGATGAAAGAGGAGTATTTTCAAAAGGCAGCATCGCATGTCGTTCCGGATCTTAATCTTTTCTTGAAACAATTTGCAACAATAAAGACAACTGATGAGTTCCAAGAAAAGGCTCTCTTCCCCTTGTTGAAATGGCTTATAAGTGTAGTTTCTGATACATTTGAAGGCTCAGGATTTTCTAATATAGAACTTGATAAGGCTTACACTTATGTCTCAAACCACCGAGATATACTGACTGATGCAACATTTTTGTCATTGCTATTGACGAAAAATGGAATTAAGTCGCCCGAAATGGCATTAGGAGATAATCTATTGGTATATCCATGGATGAAGACATTGGTTCGCATAACAAAAGGAATTACCGTATATCGTAACTTGCCTTTAAAAAGAACATTGCAGGAGGCGCATCGCCTTTCAGGATATATAAATTATGCCATAAGAGAAAAAGGTAGCTCTGTTTGGATTGCACAACGAGAGGGAAGAGCAAAAAATTCAGACGACAGAACCCAAGAGAGTGTTTTAAAAATGCTTGTATTGGAAGGAGGTGGAGATATGAGAAGCAATGTTATGGCATTAAATATAGTTCCTGTCTCAATCTCTTATGAATATGATGCATGTGATTATCTGAAAGCTCGCGAATTTCAATTAAAACGCGATAACTCAGAATTTAAAAAGAGCCCTAAAGATGACATGGATAGTATGAAAACAGGTCTTATGTCAAGAAAGGGTAAGATAAATTTTGTAATTGCAAAACCAATAAACGATAAAGTAGTTGCATTGCCTGAAGATATATCAAAGGCAGAGTTCTATACAGCAGTAGCAAATATAATAGACGAATCAATACATGAAGGCTATGTGTTGTATCCCATAAATTATGCAGCCTACGATTTACTGAACGGAACAGAGCGCTTTGTTGAAAATTACACTGCAGAAGAGAAAGATAATTTTGCGAGATATGTTGATGGACAAATAGCTAAAATTCAAGATTTGCCATCTCCCGACTACAATTTCTTGCGAGAGAAGATATTAGAAATGTATGCTAACCCCTTGAAAAACAAATTAAAGATATAATTTCGGCAAGGGAATAGGGGGTAAACAAAAGATATATTTATAGGGAAGGTTCAGTAGAGCCTTCTCTTATAATTTCGGGATAATCAGAAGTGCAATCTATAATAGCAGAGGCTTCGTCTCCACCAATACCACCATCAACAATAATATCAGCAATATTCTCATATATCTCTGCTATTAGTTCAGGATTGGAGTAATACTCAATTTCAGAGTTATTGCTCCTTAAAGAGGTTGTAAGAAGAGGATTGCCAAGTCTCTCTGCAATTTTAACGGGGATAGAATTTGCAGGTATTCTTATTCCTACACTTTTCCTGTTTTTATATAATTTAGGCAGACCTCCTGCGGTTGGAAGAATAAAAGTGAAAGGGCCAGGTAGATTTTTTCGTAAAATTTTAAAATAGCTATCACTTATTTTTACATATTTGCTAAGAGAACTCAAATCTGCGCCAATTATTGATAGATTTGATTTTTGAGGGTTGATGCCTTTAAATTCGCAAATACGTTCAACGGCTCTTACATTAAGTGCGTCGCACCCCATTGCATATACAGTGTCGGTCGGATATATTATAACCGCACCATCACGCAACTTAGAGACAATATTGTCCAAATCTCGTTCGTTGGTCTCTTTCTCGTAAAGTCGTATAATTTTCACTTAAAAAACTTATTCAATACCATGCAGATTATGTCCCATGCGCTCCTTTTTTGTCTTCATATAGAATTCATTAAAAGGGTTGGTCTTGACCTCAATAGGGACAATTTCAGTTATCTCAATTCCGTAACCTTCAAGCCCGATACGTTTAACAGGGTTGTTTGTCATTAATCGTAGCTTTCTTATTCCCAACTCTCTTAATATATTTGCTCCAACTCCATAATCACGTTCGTCAGCCTTAAATCCTAAGTGAAGATTTGCATCAACTGTATCGTAACCGTTTTCTTGAAGTTTGTAGGCTTTTATCTTGTTCATTAAACCGATGCCACGACCCTCTTGACTCATATAAACAATAGCACCTTTGCCCTCTTTCTCAATAGCCTCCATAGCTTTGTGCAATTGTTCTCCACATTCACAACGCATTGATCCAAAAATGTCTCCTGTCATACAAGATGAGTGAACTCTGGCTAAAACAGGTTCGTCTTCGTTCCATTCGCCTTTTATAAGGGCAATATGTTCTGCTCCATTTGAAGTTTGTCTGAACGGAATTAATTTAAAATGTCCCCATTGGGTAGGCATTTCAACCTCTTCGCCTCTCTCTACCAATGACTCTTTCTTTAGACGATATGCAATTAAATCTTTAATAGATATGATTTTTAACCCCCATTTCTTTGCCACTTCGATTAATTGGGGTAGGCGAGCCATGGTTCCGTCTTCGTTAATAATCTCTATAAGAGCGGCGGCAGGATATAGTCCTGCAAGGCGAGCAAGATCAACAGCTGCTTCGGTGTGCCCTGCTCTGCAGAGAACTCCGCGAGAACGAGCTCTTAGAGGTGAAACGTGTCCCGGACGTCCCAAATCAGAAGGTTTGGTTTCGGGATTTGCCAAGGCTTTTATAGTCTCAGCACGGTCAAACATAGAAACACCGGTAGTGCAACCTCCTCCGATTTTGTCAACCATAACGGTGAAGGGGGTTTCGTGAATTGATGTGTTGTTGCTGACCTGCATCGGAAGTTCAAGCTCTGCACAACGCTCTTCTGTAATAGGAGCACACAGAACACCTCTTCCGTATGTCATCATAAAATTGACTTTTTCGGGAGTTATCTTTTCAGCGGCAATAATAAAATCGCCTTCATTCTCTCTGTCTTCGTCGTCAACTACAATAACAAACTTACCCTCTTTAAAATCAACAAGAGCCTCTTCAATAGAATTCAACATTATATCTTCCATAATTCAAACATTTTTCTTATACTCTTTTTCAACTAATGTTTTAACATCTTTATTTGTCTTTCTAATAAGAGCAAATTCGCGTCTAAGGAGCTTTTGCTCGTATATACCTATGAGATATACGGGGATAGATATCGGTAAAATTAAAGCTATAATAGTTCCTAAGCCTTTGCTTTTACATGGGTAGTATAAAAGTAGGTTTCTAAGAATAGGATAATCCATCAGCTTAAGAACAACGAGTCTTGATTTTGAGTATTGAGCGTATTCTACAAAATCTTCAAGGTTATCCCTGAGTTCGTCAAGCATAGCTTTATTATACCCCTTTTGCCAATATGTAATAAAACTTTGGTGTTTGTTTCCACAATCGTTTTGTATCTTTTCGCAAAGTTTGTCAAGAATATCAACCTTTTCTATTAGTTCATCTTCGTGTACTTCTATCATGGCAACCTCTTTCATCTCAACCTTTCTTGCGGAGTGTCTGCCAAATAGCTTTCTGAAGAAGTTTGCATATGCATCTTTATTAAACACTGCCGAGTCGTTTACTGCCTTATATGTAAAGAATATGCCTAATGGAAGCAGTACGGCAGAGCTAAGCCATAAACCTTGCCATACCTCCCAAACTCCATCTCTTGCCATTTTATATGCAGAGTTGTCAATTATATAGTAGAAAATAAACAATATTACCGATACTACAATTGGAGTGCCCAAACCACCTCTTCCAATTATAGCCCCAAGAGGAGCGCCTATGAAGAAAAATATAAGACAAGCAAAAGAGAGTGTGAATTTTTTGTGCATCTCTATCTCATGTCGGCGTATCAGATTTTTTTGCTCATTTGCCCTATAACTTTTAAACTCATACTCTTGTTTAATAGTTCTCGCTTTGTTCAAAGCTCTGTTGGTCCAATTCTCTCGCTCTTGAACCGATGCTGTTGAGTATGCGTTTTCTATATCAAAATCAATTAATGATATGGTTTGGGAAGATGGTTGGCTTGAAGATGTTGCTCTCTCCAATATGTTGTAATACGATGCGGTTTTAAGTTCATTTCCTATGCTCGTACCTATGCTATCAACAATTGAAGTCATTGAATCTACAGCCTGCTTAAGCTCTGCAATATTCTTGCCAACATACTTGTCAGACATGGCACTTTCGTCAAGTCTGTTAAATCCGGCATCAAAAGGAATTAGAATCTCTTTTCTCGAAAAAGTTTCTCTTCTGTATGGGACAATGGTAGAAGATGCCTCTTGAGATTTTAAATTTTCAAAAGATTCTCCGCTCTCAAGAGTTAAAAACAGAAAATGGTTGTCGTCTGTAAATTTAAGATTGCCTGAGTCGGCAAGAATAATCATTGCATTCTCAGCCCCTTTTGAAATATCATATATGATAATATCATACATCATATTTTTTTTGTTATCTTTCTCTCTGACAAATATGTTGTAACCTTCAATTTGGTTATAAAAAACACCTTCGGGAATTTCAAGAGCAGGAGATTTCTGCTTCATAGAGTAGAGCAGAGTCCACATTTTTACCTGAATGGTAGGTAGGAGGTTGTTCTGAAAGAAAAATGCGCCTGTTGCAATAAATATTATTGTTACAATTAGCGGTCGCATAATTTTTATAAGAGAGACGCCTGACGCTTTTATTGCTAATAATTCAAAACGTTCACTTAAATTACCGAAAGTCATTAATGAGGCCAACAGAATAGCTAAAGGTAGAGCAAGAGGAACCATGCTCATGGCTGCATAAAAAAACATCTCTGCAAGCACGCCAATTTCCAACCCTTTACCAACAAAATCCTTTATATGTTGCCATATAAATTGCATCAGCACAATAAAAAGACATATCATAAATGTCATAAGGACAAGAGGAAGAAATGTCTTTAGTATAAACAGATATAGTCTTTTTATTTTTAACATACCTCGGTTAGTAATGGTTTATTGTGGCGCGAAGATAGCAAAAAAATACCATTTATCTCCTATTTTACCTTATATATAATGTATAAATAAGAAATAAATATTATGCTCCGAGTTTTTTCCTTAATATTGACACCTGCTCATTCCATAAATTAATAAGATCTTCATATTCCTCCTTGTCGGCAAAGTCGGTGATAATAAGAGTTGTGTCTTTGGTTAATTCATTTGAGGTGATTTTGAATTCAAAGTAGTGCTTTTTACACTCTTCATCGTCCCATCTTAATTTCAGAGATGCTCCATTCTTTATACTTATTTGGGTTGCGTCTCGTTTTTCTCCATTCCAGGAGAATGTATATGATTTGCCGTTAATGGCTACTTCGTCGGCAAACCATGTTGAGAGTCCGTCGGGTGTGTATATATAGTCCCAAAGCAAAGATGCCGAAATATTATTGAAGTCGTATTCAATAGAAAAGATTGTTTTGTTCATAACGGTTAGTTTGCTGTAAGGTTAGAGAATGGATTAACAATTTTATATTTTTTGGAATTATTTTTTGTTTCTTTGCGAATATATAAATAAAAATTTTTATTTGCTAAATCTCGCTAATAATTTTTTGTCATAAATTTTTATTGTAAAACTACCTATATATTGAAAAAATACCTATATTTGCAAACAATAATAACTTCTCTGAGGAGTGTCTTTGTTAAATAATAGCGTGTAGTTAAGTTAAATTTAACAAGTTATCTTTTTGGAAGTTTGTGGTTTGTAATCGCCTGATAATATTACTGTTGAGGAGCTTTTGTGTTTTGTGCTTTTACGGTAATATGCCTGATGATTAGTAGCTTTTTGTAAAGAAATTGAATAAAATATTATTATATATTAACAACAAAAACATATTTATGAGAAAAGAAAGTCTTTGTATTGAGAGATTGGCAGAGCACGTTTTTGCCTATCTAAACCCAAGCTTTTTAACAAAAGTGGGTTTGAGTCTTCTTTTTGCAGCGTTGTTGCCATTGTCAGCAAATGCTGTTCATAAAGCTGAAAAAGTTGTTGCTACATCAATTGAAAGTGTGGAGCAATCAAGCTTTGTGGTAAAAGGAACTGTAATAGACAACACCAAAGAGCCTCTTATTGGTGTTAGTGTAATTGTTGAGGGAACTTCAATTGGTACAACTACCGACCTTGATGGTAATTATGAGTTGAAGATACCCGATAGCAAAAAGACACTTGTTTTTTCATACATTGGTTACGCTGATCAAAAAATTCCTGTAAAAGGAAGAAATCAAATTGACGTAACAATGAGTGAAGACGAGCAAGTACTTGCAGAGGTTGTCGTTACTGCGATGGGTATTGAGCGTAAAGCAGAGTCATTGACTTATGCAACTCAACAAATCGGAGGTAAAGAGTTGACTCGTGCAAAAGAGTCAAACTTCATCAACTCTTTGCAAGGAAAGATGGCAGGTCTTACAATTACTCCTAACTCATCAGGAGCTGGAGGTGGTTCTTCAAAAATTATTCTTCGTGGACAAACCTCAATGCTTGGTAATAACCAACCTTTGATTGTATTAGACGGTATTCCTTTGTCAAACGGTCTATCAGCGCAAACTTCTGAAATTGCTCTTGAAGGAGGACGTGACGGTGGAGATATCTTGTCAACAATCAACCCTGACGATATCGCAAGTATGTCAGTGCTTAAAGGTCCCAATGCTGCGGCTCTTTATGGTTCTGCTGCAAACAATGGTGTAATCATCATTAATACAAAAGGTGGTCGTGAAGGAAAGATAAGAATTGACGTATCAAGTAATATAACACTTGAAACTCCATTGTTTACATTTGATAAACAAACCGATTTTGCACCGGAAATCACAGATAAAGGTCCTCTTTTGAATGGTTGGGGTAATCCTGTATCATCTTTAACAAATGATCAACTTGCGCAATACCCATATTTGACTCGCAATGCTAAAAATCAAATAAACGATTTCTTCAAAGTAGGTCAAACATATAACAACTCAATAGCATTAAGTGGAGGTACTGAGCATACAACATCATACTTCTCTTATGGTAATACAGTACAAAAAGGTTTGTTGGAGCGTAATAAATTCGTACGTCACAACATATTGTTTAAAGAGACATTCAATGCATTCAACAATAAGTTGAAAATTGACCTTTCATTAAACTATATTACTCAAAAAACAAAGAACCGTCCTGTTATCGGTAAGGTATTTAACCCATTGACAGGTTTGTATCGTATGCCTACTGCAGTTGATTTGCGTTACTTCAAACAAAATGTAACACATACTGCAACATCTGATGATGATATTACATCAAAAGGAGGAGCAAACCTTATTGGACAACAAATTCAAACATGGCCTTTGTCATTCTCAGGACAAGCATGGGTAAACAACCCATACTTTATGCAACAAGCAGTTGATGATGAGGCTGATCGTGATCGTATTATGGCAAACGTAACAGCAAAATACGAAATCATCAAAGGTTTGGATTTCCAAGCTCGTGTAAGTGTTGATAAAACAATAGACAAGAGCTACAACTATCGTCAACCATCAATATGGGCAGACCAAAACCAATATGCATTTGCTAATTACTATAGTGGAGAGAGCTCTTCTCGCGATATCTATTCAGACTATTTGTTGACTTATAACAAAGAGTTTAAGAATATATCATTCAATGCAACATTGGGAACAAGTTTCAAGAGAACAAAAAATTCAAACACATCAATAACAAAATGGACCGACTCAACATTCGTTTATCCTAATATTGCATGGCCAAGTCTTGGAAGCAACATGTCAGGAAATGCGAAAGACATTTTGTTAAGTGCAAATGCGTCAGGAGTTAATACAAACTGGGAGACTGCAATTTTTGCAACAGCTCAAGTAGGTTTCTGGAACAAAGCATACATTGATGCTTCATTCCGTAACGACTGGTCAAAAGCATTCCAACAATTTACAACAGATGGCGGATATAAATCATTCGCATACTGGTCAGTAGGAGGTAATATCCTTCTTGATGAGTTGATAGCAATGCGTACAAAATTACGCAATGTTGATCAAATGAAGGTACGTGCATCATATTCAGTAGTAGGTAACTCTATTCCTCTATCAGATTACAATGCACAATCAATTGACCCATTGTCAGGAGCAATTTCTGCTCGTCCTGCATCATTTGATAATCCAAAACCAGAGACAACAGAGGGTATTGAGGTTGGATTTGATGGAGTTTTCTTCAAAAACAAATTTGACTTTGATTTAACATTCTATCAAAACACCATGTCAAATCAATATTTGAATATTACTACAGCATCAGGACAATCTAAACCTATTAACTCTGGTAAAGTACGTAACCGTGGAGTTGAGCTTACAGCTAACTATCATATGAAATTCGGAAAAGATTTCCGTTGGACAACAGGTATTAACTTGGCATACAACAACAACAAGATTCTTGAAACATATACACCGGCAGACGGAGGTCAAGTTGAGATCGTAATTGGAGCATCTTCTTTTGCAATTCAATCAAAATATAAAGTAGGTGGTTCATACGGAGACCTTTACGGAAAAGACTTCTTATATGACAAAGAGACAGGAAAAATTAAACTTGACTCTGAAGGTCGTCCTATGTTTGACTCAAAATATGAGAAATATATAGGTAATACAACTGCTAAATTTACTTATGGTTGGAACAACACATTCTCTTGGAAAGGTCTTTCAGTATATATGTTGATTGATGGTAAAGTAGGAGGTAAAGTTATTTCATTAACTGAAGCAGATTTAGACTATTTCGGTTTATCACAACGTTCAGCTGACGCTCGTATGTCAGGCGAAACAGTTGTGTGGGACGGAGTAGAGGTTGCAGCAGTAACTCTTCCCGACGGACAAAAAGTTCCTGCACGTGCATACTACGAAGCAACAGGAACCAACCAAACAAACTGTATCTACGATGCGTCAAACATTCGTTTCCGTGAGATTTCAGTAGGTTATACATTCTATGATTTATTAGGAGTATCTAAGAACCTTACAATCTCATTAGTTGGACGTAACCTTGGATTTATCTACAAAAATGCTCCTGTTGACCCAGATATCTCAATGACAGCAGGAAATAACTTTGGTGGAGTTGAGTCATACGCTCTTCCCACAACACGTAGTTACGGATTTAATATAAAAGTTACATTCTAATGTAAAAATAAGAAAGGAATAAGATATGAAACTTATGAATAAATCAATTTCTATATTCGCAACTCTGTTTGTGGCGTTGTTCCTCTTCTCTTGTGGCGAAAAGCAAACATTGAAGATGTGGCAGATTGTCGATGATTCGCAAGACGTTACAAACTCAGGACAAGGAACAGTTGACCTAACTGTCTTAAAAGGAGAGTTGCAAAGTGCTTTGAGTGACTCAAAAAGCAGTGTAGTTGCAACAAGTACACACGGCTACCAATATAGTAACGCTAACTCTGTTGATGTATTTGCAGGATATATGACAGTAAGCCGTTCAGACTTCCAATACGGACCTGCACTAAACAACACATACCAATGGCCAAATGGTTACTATGGTAGTGCAATGTCAATGGGACCTACAGGTGCATTGTATAATACATATACATATGCAGAGAGCCTTCATGTACCCGAATATAAAGCAATTGCACAGATTGTATATGGTATAACAGCATTACGTGCAGTAAACAATACAGGTTGTGTTCCTTATGAAGATAACCGTAATTTGAAAGTATCACGTCCTCTAAAATATTCATCTCAAGAGGAGACATACAATTTGATTCTTGCTGATTTGAACGAGGCTATTAAAACCCTTAAAGAGAGACAACCCGATAAGGAGGCTTTGATGCCTATTGAGGGAGAGGCATACGATAAGGGTGATGCAACTTTGGCATACTCTGAGTACAATTGGCAAAAATGGGTAAAATTGGCAAATACAGTTAAATTGCGTATAGCATTGTATTTAAGCAAACCCAACCCCACTTTGGCTCAAGAAATAGCAACAGAGGTATCAGCCGATGAAATTGGATTGTTGGAAGATGATTTTGGTCCTGCATGGAAGCAAGGAAACACACAACACCCAATTTATCAAATATCAGCGTCAAAAGACGGAGGTTGGGCAGATAGCCGTATGAGTGCTTCAATTGAGAATATCCTAAAACGTACAGGTTCACCTTTGATAGCAAAATTCTTTACAAAGAATATTGATAAGATATCAGGAATTGGAACAGGTGCTGACAAAGGAAAAGGTGCTAAGAAAGAAGCAGATTACTACGGAATTCGTCAAGGAACAAACGTAGGTATCAAAACTACAGGACAAGGATATTACAACTTCTCAGAGGTATCAGTAGCATTCAAATATGTGCGTTTGGTATGGGTATGCAAAGAGGAGGTAATCTTTATGAAAGCTGAAGCAGCATTGCGTTGGGGCTTATTTGGAGATCCTAAAGCATTGTACGAAGAGGGTGTTCGCTCAGCATTGGCAAAATATGAGTTGGCAGGAGAAGCAGACAAATATTTGGCACAAACTGCAGTAGTACAAAAGAAAGTAGCAGGAAAGGTTTATGATATTGATTATATTGACCCCTACAATAACAAAAACTCACTTCCC
>JAGBHI010000027.1 GCA_017935575.1 Bacteroidales bacterium
TATTGTTGATAAAGACGATGAAGTTATCATACCAACTCCGGCATGGGTAAGCTATGTTGAGATGGTGAAACTTGCCGAAGGTAAAAGCGTACTTGTAAACGCAGGTATTGAGCAAGATTTCAAAATTACTGCCGAGCAATTAGAGGAGGCTATTACTCCCAAAACAAAAGCAATAATTCTTTGCTCACCATCAAACCCAACAGGTAGTGTATATACAAAAGAGGAGTTGGCAGCACTTGCAGCTGTATTGGCAAAATATCCTCGCATTGTTGTAATTGCCGATGAGATTTATGAGCATATCAACTATATAGGTAAACACGAAAGTATTGCACAATTCCCTGAGATTGCTGACCGTGTAGCCGTGATAAACGGAGTTTCAAAAGCATACGCAATGACAGGTTGGCGTATAGGATTTGTGGCTGCACCTCTTTGGTTGGCTAAAGCATGTAACAAGCTACAAGGACAATATACATCAGGGCCATCTTCTATCGCACAAAAGGCATCAGTTGCTGCATTCGCAGGTCCACAAGATTGTGTTGAGGAGATGCGTAAAGCATTTGAACGTCGCCGTAACTTGGTAGTTGAACTTGCAAAAGATATACCCGGTTTTGAAGTAAACGTTCCTCAAGGAGCATTCTACCTATTCCCAAAAGTAAGTTCATTCTTTGGAAAGAGCGACGGAGAGCGTACTATAAACGATGCCGTAGATTTGGCAATGTATCTTCTTGAAGTAGGACATGTTGCAACCGTAGGAGGTAAAGCATTTGGAGCTCCCGAGTATCTACGTTTCTCATACGCTACTTCAGATGAGAATATTGTTGAGGCTATGCGAAGAATCAAAGAGACTCTTGCTAAATTAAAGTAGTCGGTTTGTGATAATGGCTTATCTACTGCCTAACTCGTAGTTCGTACTCGTTCACATACGTTTGTATGCTCACGTCGTACTCATCTCCAAGTTAGTTGTTAGTTTTAATTAGGAATATTTTTTAGCCATTTTAGTCCTTTCTGATATTTTAGCTATAATAAATGACCTTAATGACACAATTGACCTAAACAACCAAAATACAATAACAATACAAGAAGATGTTTTCATATTTGGGAGACATCTTCTTTTTTTGTACCTTCGCATATGCTTAAAAAAGGAGTGCTTAAATATCTAATAATCTCAATTTTGGCGGTTGTATTGTTGTCAACACTTATAGTTGTGTTGGTAAAATATAGTTCTGCCGAAGAGGAGATGCCTGTCCCAACAGAGACTTACTATATAACGGTCGAAAAAAAGATAAAGACAAAGTTTAAAGGTTCATATCGAAGAACATTCAACCATAAAAACGATGTTCATCTTCAGGTGGCACAATCGTATGGGATAAATCCTGATAATGTTGATTTAGCAATTGATACTCTTTCGGGAGCGTTACAAAAAATTGAGACATGCGATTATTATGCACTTGACGAACTTACACATTCTCACCCATTCTTAGTACCAAAGGCAAAGGTGGCATTAGATTCTTTGGGTAAAGCATTTTGCGATACATTGCAGGCACGAGGTGGAGGTAGCTATCGATTTATAATAACAAGTGTATTGCGTACCGAGAAAGATGTTAAGCGTTTGCGCCGACGTAATGTAAACTCAACCGAGAACTCAGCACATCTCTATGGAACAACAGTAGATATAACATATCGCAGATTTGATAAATATAATCCGCAGTTTATAATCTCAGACAACGATTTGCGCCTTTTGCTTGCAGAAATCCTTTATAATTTCCAACAAGAGGGTCGCTGTTATGTTAAATATGAGATAAAACAGGGTTGTTTTCATATAACTTTCAGGTAATATCAACAGAATAGTATTAATAGAGATGATATATATTCGTAACTTCAAAGGTTGGTTGGCATCGCTGGTATTTTTAGTTGGATTTATTGTGGTAAAATTTATTTTACCTACTGATGAGGCAACCCCATATATTCATAATCAAGGCGAAAAGTTCTCAACCTTTTATAGTGTACAATACGAGTCGGAACAAGATTTTGGCGTAGAAATTGATTTGTTGCTCACAAAATTCAATATGTCGTTGTCGCCATTTGAGCAAAACTCAATAATATCTGCAATAAACAGTAGCGATACGCCCGTTGTAGCCGATAAATGGTTAAGAGATATAATCATTCTCTCAAAAGAGATAAATAAAAAAACATCGGGAGCATTTGATCCTACCATCTCTCCCTTGATAAATAGTTGGGGTTTTGGCTTTAAACAGAATAAATTCCCAACCGATAGCGATGTTAAAGATATGATGTCGCTTGTGGGAATGGATAAGATTGAACTCTCCGATAGTGGAAAGGTTACAAAACAAAACAAGGATATAACACTAAATTTTTCGGCAATAGCCAAAGGTTATGCAGTAGATTTGGTAGCTTCCTTATTAAAGGATAATGGAGTAGAAAACTATCTCGTTAATATAGGCGGAGAGATAGCTTGCAACGGAGTGAATGAGAAGGGAGAAGAGTGGCGAGTGGGAATAGATAAACCCGAAGAGAGCAATATTTCCGGAGATATACATTCGGTATTATCACTTTCAGGAAAGTCGTTAGCAACATCTGGTAATTATCGCCGTTTTAAAGAGGTTGAGGGGCAAAAAGTGTGGCATATAATTGACCCTCGTACAGGTTATCCCACACAAGCGCGCGTATTGAGCGCAACCGTAATAGCCGATGATTGTGCAACAGCCGATGCCTATGCCACAGCACTTATGGTACTTGGAGTTGAAGAAGGAATGCCTATAATTGAAGCAGATTCAACATTAGAGGCAATGCTAATAACTTCGGGCGACTCGGCACAATATAACCTATATTATAGTAGTGGATTTAAAAACTATTTGAAAAGATGATTAACGAGGAGTATAAAAACATATCAATGGAGAGTTACGATTATCCTCTCTCCGACGAAAGAATTGCAAAATTTCCATTATCTCAACGCGACAATTCAAAGTTGTTGGTATATAAAAACGGAGATATAGGAGAGTCGGTATTTAATACTCTTCCAACGCATCTTCCGCAAAATTCAATGCTTGTATTCAATAACACAAGAGTGATACAGGCCCGTTTACATTTTCAGAAGGCGAGTGGAGCATCAATAGAGATATTCTGTTTAGA
>JAGBHI010000028.1 GCA_017935575.1 Bacteroidales bacterium
GTCCCTACATTTAAATGCTAACAATCAGCCAAGTAGGGACAGAGCACGCTCTGTCCGCAGTTTTTAGCAAATAAAGGCTCTAATAACTATTTATTATTCCTTATTCTTTCAGACACAGCATGCTGTGTTCCTACATTTAAATGCTAACAATCAGCCAAGTAGGGACAGAGCACGCTCTGTCCGCAGTTGTTAGTTTTTAGTTGTACGGTGCTACACACACCTTAATTTTTAGTCTAAACTGAGTTGCATATAGTTACAACTTAGTTATTCTATTACTCCTATCATCTTAGTTATTTTAATAGTAAAAGCCTTTTATGCCCTTTTAAAACCTTAATCACCCCAAAAACAAAATCGAGTTGCTCCTATACGAGCAACTCGATTATCTAACAACTAACAACTACCCCAAAGGGGCGGCTTTAGCCGACAACTAACAACTAATAAAAAGAGTAATCTTACTCAACAAAGTCAATCTCTTCAATAATATTTAGTGCACCGGCATATTTTTCAATAATAAGCATAACGTAACGTATATCAACCGAAATTGTACGTTGCATATTGGGCTCAAAAATAATATCGCCACTCATTGCCTCCCAGTTGCCATCAAATGCCAATCCAATAAGTTCTCCATTTCCATTGATAACGGGGCTACCTGAGTTACCACCTGTAATATCGTTAGAAGAGATAAAGTTTACATACATAGTGCCATCTTCTTCAGCATAACGTCCGTAGTCTTTGTTTTGCCAAATCTCTTTAAGTTTAGCAGGAACAATAAACTCATAGTTAGTGCTATCCTCTTTTTCAAAGATACCCTCCATTGTGGTAAAGTAGTTGTACGATACTGCATCGGCAGGTTTGTAAGGCTGTACCTGCCCTGCAGACATACGGATAGTAAAGTTTGCATCGGGATAAACGGGAGTACCCTCTCTCATTTTTAACAATCCCTCAATGTAAACCTGTTTAGCTAAAGTAAGGTCTTTGTTGTAGGCTTTTGTTGAAAGGGCGAGCTCTCTGTTTTTAGCTCTTACAGAGTTTGCATATTTCAACATTAGGTCGTTTTTCAACACTTTTGCCGAAGGTTTTTCCATAAATTTATTAAACTTCACGGAGTCGGCAAATATTGATTTGTTAAAACAATCGTCAATGAATTTATCAGTATCTCCCTTATATTTCTTGTCAATGAAAGCAAATATATCGGGGCGTTGCTCGGCAGGGAACATTGAAATATATTTCTTAATCATTGCCTTTGAAACCTGACGGTCAACTTCGGGATCATAATCTTTATCGTTGAATTTTGCATAAGACTCTTTATATGCCTTAACCTCTTTGTTGATGTTCTCTTTATCTTTGCTTCCTAAAGCCTTAATAAGAGCATCGGCATTCGGAACTTTTGAGAACTCAACAGCTGTAGATAATGCTTCGCGAAGCATTTGACGTTGATATTTTATAGGATAAAGATTTTGTAAGGCAATAATCATATTATCCAATGCTTCGGCATATTGAGGCATATTGTTTGCGTATGCCCACTCGCGATACTCTTTCTCTGCTTTTAATTTGCTATCAATAACCGAAAGTTTTTTAACACCGCGGTTCATACCAATGGCATTTTTCCAATAGTTGCTTGAACTTGCAAACTTAGAGGCATATTGAATACGCACTTTGTCGTCAGCCTGCATAAGTTTGTTAAGAGTCTCAAGGCGAACACCACGCATCTCAATACGAGCAGCATTAACAATGTCGCGGTAGTGTACAATCTCCTCAGATATATCGTAGCGGTTTGTAGTTCCGGGGAAACCGATAGTCATAGAGTAATCGCCTTGCTTAATGCCTTTAAGAGATATGGGCAAGTGATGTTTTGGTTTCATAGGAATGTTCTCAGGGCTATATTCTGCAGCCTTACCATCTTTATCGGTATAAACGCGGAACAACGAGAAGTCGCCTGTATGACGAGGCCACATCCAGTTGTCGGTGTCATAACCATATTTACCAATTGAAGATGGAGGAGTACCTACCATACGAACATCTTTATAAACTGTTTGATAGAACATTAAGAATTTATTTCCTCCGTAAAAAGGTTTAGTAACAACCTCAACAAATGGGTTTGCTTTTATAAAATCTTCGCCTGCCAAACGACGGCTTATCTTATTCAAGAACATCTCGTCGTAAGCCTTCATTGGGTCGCCACACTCTTTAACAGCAACCAAAACAGAGTCAGTAACATCAACAATTTTATCAATGAAACGTACCTCTAAACCGGGAGTTGGTAACTCTTCGCTTTTTGAGTAAGCCCAAAAGCCATCAGTTAAGTAATCGTGTTCAACCGAACTATGTTGCTGAATGCTTGAATAACCGCAGTGGTGGTTAGTTAAAATCAAACCTTCGTCAGAGATAACCTCACCTGTACACCCTCTGCCAAATATAACAATGGCATCTTTTAACGATACTTCGTCGGGAGAGTATATGTCGTCAACCTCCAACTTTAACCCCATCTTCTTTAACGACTCACTATTTTGTTGCTTCAAAAAGGGCAACAACCACATTCCTTCGTCTGCTATCATGGTTGCGGGCATTGCAACAGCAAGAGCAGTAATAAATAAAAGTTTTTTAAGCATAATATTTTGTATTTAGTTTTCAATTCTTAGAATTAGGTTTCGGTTGCGAAGATAATTAAAATCTGCTCTATAAAAAAACGAAGATGATTAAATTAAAGATTATTCATAAAAAAAGATTATCTTTACACAAAACAAAAGTACGATATGAAACTTACAGACGAATGGTTTACCGCCTTAGCTGAAGATGAAGCGGGTAAAACCGTAATAATAAGCGGAAGAGATAATATTGAGGCTTTCAGAATAAGCGGAAAGTTTAAGAACAGAATAGAGGTAACTTGGAGCTACAATGGCGAGGGTATGCCAACCGATGAGGAGGCAAAACTGATGGAGAGTGTAGGCGATGCTCTTCGTGTAGGTGCCGAAAAGAATAAACTTGCTATTCTGACAGGTATATACACAGGTGCAGGCAAGCGAATCTGGGTATTTTATAGCCGCCACACCGGTGCTTTTGGCGAGATGCTTAACGAGGCTCTGTCAACATTTGAGTTATTGCCAATAACTATCTACTCTGAGATTGACATCGATTGGGACGACTATCTTGGTACTTTAGATTTGAAGTGTTGTTCTGATAGTGACGAGTAGATGATAAATCTATTGATATAACCATCATTGTTGAATATTCTTTTATAAACTTCGTTTATATTACGAATTTTACCTAACTTTGTACAATTATTTGAGTATTCTTGAGCGTGAGCAGGCTCAACAAACTAATACTCGTTAATTAGTAATTAGTTCGGCACTCCGTGCCAATTAGTAATTAGAAATGAATTGCTAACAACTAAAAACAAACAACTAAAAAATGGCAAATACAGTAGAACAATTCAAACATATTACATCGGTTTGTAGAGAACTTTTTGTTAAGAAGTTAAAAGATTATGGAGCATCGTGGCGTATTATGCGTCCAACCTCTATTACCGATCAAATTTTTATCAAAGCAAAACGCATTCGCAGTGTTGAAATTTGTGGCGAGGCTTTGGTTGATGAGGATATACGCTCAGGCTATATTGCCATTGTAAACTATGGTATAATTGCTCTTATTCAATTAGAGTTGGGGCACTCTGATAAAGAGGATATCTCAGCTGAGAAGGCTATTGAGTTGTACGACAAATATTTGACCGAAACTACAACTTTGATGTTGGCTAAAAACCACGACTATGGCGAGGCTTGGCGTAGCATGAGAATATCATCATATACCGATATAATTCTCACTAAGCTCAACAGAACTAAACAGATTGAAGATAATGAAGGCAAGACGCTTGTTTCGGAAGGTGTTGATGCCAACTATATGGATATGATAAACTACTCTATATTTGCACTTATTAAACTTGAATATGGAGAATAGCTCAAATACATTACCCAAAATAATAAAGCCCGTAGTAATACTTTTGCGTATTGTTGCGGGGTTTACTTTTTTATTTTCGGGATTTGTAAAAGCAATTGACCCGGTAGGTTCTTCCATAAAGTTTCAAGAGTATTTTGTTGGATTAGGAATAGATATTCTATCCCCTTCATCGGTATTAGGAGCAGATTTTGTATCAACCTTTGCAATACTATTAGGAGTTTTGCTTGCAGCAGGAGAATTTACCTTAGGTTGCACACTTTTATTCGGCCTATATCGCAAACTGTCGCCGTGGTTGTTCTTCCTCTTTATGTTGGTTATGACACCGCTAACTCTCTATTTGGCAATAGCCAATCCCGTACAAGATTGCGGCTGTTTTGGAGAGGCAATAGTTATAACAAATTGGCAAACCTTTTATAAGAACCTATTTCTGTTTGTTGCCTCTATCTTTTTATTAAAATATAACCATTGGTGCAATGCGGTATTTATAAAATCAGTAAGGTGGTTGCCCGCTCTTTTCTCTCTTTTATATGCATTGATGGTATCAGCTCTATCATATATGTATCAACCTCTGCTTGATTTTCGTCCATATAAGAGTGGTATAAATTTAAGAGAGGCTGTTCATAGTTCTGGCGTTACTGCCGAATATATATTTATTTATGAAAAAGATGGAGTAGAGAAGGAGTTTGATATAAACAACATACCATATTCCGATACAACATGGCATTTTGTTGAACGTGTCGAAAAGATAACAGATGCAAGCTCCGGAAAAGAGTCGCTTGATTTTACAATATATGACGGCGATGAGGATATTACAGACTTTATATTAGATGACGAAAATTACACTTTTCTTTTGCTTGTACCATCTGTAAGCGAGTATGACGATTCGTGGGACGACAAGATATTTAATCTGTACGATTATGCCTATGAACACTCATATAACTTTTATGCACTCTCTCCCGATGAAAATGCAATGCAAGAAAAGTTAGAGGCATCAGGAATAACATTCCCTTGTTATACAATGGACGAGACTGTAATTGAGATGATAGCTCGTGGAAATCCTGCGGTAGCGATGCTTAAAGAGGGCTCAATACATTGGAAAATAAATCCGCGAGAATTACTTGATGTATCGCAATATTCTGAAGATATTGAGTCAACCCCATTGGCAGAACTTCATAAATATAATTTCGCAAAACGTTTTTCTCTCTTAATGGCAATATATATAATTCCACTTGTTTTATTATATTTGTGCGAGAAAGGAGTTGTAACTATTTTGGCATCATTAAAACAACGAAGAGAGGCGGCTAAACTTAAAGGCGAAGCAGAAAATAAGGAGAGTAATCAAGCCGAAGTTGCAGAAGAAGAGAAAGAGACAGAAAATAATATTGAAACAGCAGATAAATAAATTTATTATAAACCTAAAAATTTTAAAACGATGAGAAAAAACATTGTAGCAGGAAACTGGAAAATGAACAAAACACTTCAAGAGGGTGTAGAGTTGGCAAAAGGAGTTGAGGCAGCATTAAACGAGCGTACTCCTAATTGCGATGTAATTATAGGAACTCCTTTTATCCACTTGGCAACAATTGCAGCAACAGTTGATACTAAAAAATTAGGAGTATCAGCAGAGAACTGTGCAGATAAAGTATCAGGAGCATATACAGGAGAGGTGTCAGCAGCTATGGTTGCTTCAACAGGAGCTGAGTATGTTATACTTGGACACTCAGAGCGTCGTGCATACTACGGAGAGACTGCAGAGATTCTTAAAGAAAAAGTTCTTTTGGCGTTGGCAAACAACCTAAAAGTTATCTTCTGTATAGGAGAGGTTCTTGAGGAGCGTGAAGCAGGAAAAGAGTTTGATGTAGTAAAAGCTCAAATTGAAGAGTCTTTGTTCAACTTGTCGGCTGAGGATTGGAGCAAAATTATTCTTGCATACGAGCCTGTATGGGCAATCGGAACAGGAAAAACTGCAACAGCTGAGCAAGCACAAGAGATGCACGCATTTATCCGTAAAACAGTTGCTGAGAAATATGGCGAAGAGGTAGCTGAGGCAACTTCAATTCTTTACGGAGGAAGCTGTAAACCTTCAAATGCAAAAGAGTTGTTCGCAAACAAAGACGTTGATGGTGGTCTAATAGGTGGAGCATCACTTGACGTAGAGCAATTCATGGGTATTGTTGATGCATTTTAATTAAACAACTTCTAAATATCCAAACAATAAAAGAGTGTCCCGACTTAGTCGGGCACACTCTTATAATAAAATCTTAGTCTGCAATGAATAAGAGAATCGCAAATTTGCTATCAGCATTTATATTGACATTTTCTCTCTCAGCAATAGCTGCACCGGCTGATACATCAATTGTGTCAAAATTGGAGCGACCACAGAACGGAGCTGTTGTAAAAGTGCATCAATCGCCCGAACTCTCGGCAATGTTGTTGCGCGATACTGTATCAATGGACGAACGATTAGTGCCCGGATACAGAATACAGGTTTTCTCTGACAACAGCCAGAAAAAGGCAAAAGAGATGGCTCAAGAGAGAGCAAAAACAATAGAAACAACATATCCTGAACTTACAGCATATGTTACATTTAACTCACCATTTTGGAGAGTCAGAGTGGGTAATTTTTCTTCATACGAGGAGGCTGCAATAAAATTGCGCGAACTAAAAAAAATGTATCCACAATATCACGATATGCGAATAGTAAAAGATAACATTGTGGAGAAGTATTGATTATGGAAAAATTAACTTCAGAGGAGAGACAACAGAAGATAGCCGAGCATTACAAGGCAATTATCGAGCTTTTGGGCGAAGACCCTGAGAGAGAAGGTCTTAAAAAATCACCTGAAAGGATAGCTCGTGCCATGCAGTTTTTGGTATCGGGTTACGGGAAATCGGCTGCAGATAAGTTGTCGGCTCAATTTGAGGAGGAGTACGGAGGCAAAGAACGCATAGTGATGGTAAAAGATATAGAGTTTTACTCTTTATGCGAACACCATATGCTCCCTTTCTTTGGTAAAGTGCATATAGGCTATATCCCTGACAAAAAGGTTGTTGGATTAAGTAAATTGGCGCGACTTGTTGAGGTGTATGCACGTCGCCTGCAACTGCAAGAGAGAATGACTCAAGAGATATTGGAGGCATTCAATCAGAATGTTCCCAATAATGGAGTAATGGTTGTAGTTGAAGCTCGCCATTTATGTATGCAAATGCGCGGAGTACAAAAGCAAAATGCAGTTACTACAACTTGCCTATATAGTGGAAAGTTTGATGACGAAGCAAAACGCAGAGAGTTCTACGAAATGCTAAACTCTCCTATAACTCTTGAAGATTGTTAGTAATTAGTTGAGAGTTGTTAATTTATAATTATAATTATTTTGAGCGGAGTATTGCAAGAAATAAAAAAATAATATATCTTTGCAACCGCAAATGCGAAAATAGCTCAGTTGGTAGAGCATAACCTTGCCAAGGTTAGGGTCGCGGGTTCGAGTCCCGTTTTTCGCTCAAACGAGAACTCTTGCAGAGGCAAGAGTTTTTTATTACAAAAATATCTTTGTCCGGATGGTGAAATTGGTAGACACGCTACTTTGAGGGGGTAGTGGCCGTTCGGCCGTGTGAGTTCGAGTCTCATTCCGGACACTAAGAGAGGTTATCCAACATTCAGTTGCGATAACCTCTCTTTTTTAGATCAATTACAAGGATATGTGATTATTTATACAACTTATTTTTATCTTATAAACATTGTTGATAACAACCGTTAAAGTTGTTGAAAATATAAACAAGAAAAATAGTTGTAATATTGCTCAACTAAATTAACTTTGCAGATAGTAAAAGAAATTATAATTATGGCACGAGAACAATCAGGAGGATATAGAACAAAACGAAACAACGATGTAACAGCAGCAATGGGGCGTTTACAGCCTCAGGCTATTGAGTTAGAAGAGGCAGTATTAGGAGCTCTTATGCTTGAAAAAGATGCCTTTTCGGAGGTCTGCGATATATTAAAACCTGATAGCTTTTATAAACCTGCCCATAAATATATATATGAAGCCATAGTTGCACTTGCGCATAAATCTCTACCGGTAGATATGCTAACCGTTATAGAGAAACTAAAGCAAATGGACAAACTTGAAGAGGCAGGAGGAGAGTATGCCATATACAATCTGACATCAAAAATAAGTTCAGCAGCAAATATTGAGTTTCACGCCAAGATAGTTGCTCAAAAATATTTAGCCCGTCAACTAATAACATTCTCAAGTAAGGTACAAACAAAAGCTTTTGATGAAACATATGATATAGATAATCTTATGGAGCAGACCGAGGCTGACCTTTTTGAAATATCACAAGAGAGCATTAAGCGCGATGCCATTCAAATAAACCCTGTAATATCTGAAGCATTGACTCAATTACAGATAGCATCAAACCGACCCGAAGGATTGAGTGGTTTGCAAACAGGATTTCATGAACTTGATAAGATAACTTCAGGTTGGCAAAAATCTGACCTGATAATTATAGCGGCTCGCCCGGCAATGGGAAAAACAGCATTTTCTCTCTCTATGGCAAAAAACATTGCAGTAAATTATAAGAAGGGAGTAGCGTTATTCTCTCTTGAGATGGCAAATGTTCAGTTGGTAAATCGTCTTATAGTAAATACTTGTGAGATAAGGGGTGAAAAAATAAGGAGCGGACAACTTGATGCGCATGAGTGGGATCAGTTGAATAACAAGATAAAACAACTTGAAGATGCACCAATATATGTTGATGAAACAGCAAACTTGTCTGTATTTGAATTAAGGAGTAAGGCACGACGATTAGTTCGCGAACATCATGTTGAGTTAATAATTATTGACTATTTGCAATTGATGACCTTAAATAGCAAAGATGATAGAGATAGCGCCTTAAAAGTTGGAAGTCGTGAGCAGGAGGTGAGTTCTATATCACGTTCGTTAAAAGGTTTGGCAAAAGAGTTGGGAATTCCAATTATAGCATTGTCTCAGTTGAGTCGTGCATTGGAGGGACGTCCCGATAAAAGACCTCAGTTGTCTGACCTTCGTGAATCAGGAGCCATTGAGCAAGATGCCGATATTGTATGCTTTATACACCGTCCTGAGTACTATGGAATTCAAACCGACCCAGATGGCCGTTCACTTCAAGGATTAGCCGAGTTGATTATAGCAAAACACCGTAATGGTACGACCGGTAGTGTGTGGTTCAAGTTTAAGCATGAATATGCTCGCTTCCAAAATATTGATGACGATTCAATAGTAAACATTGAGTCAAGAATGAATCGCCCGACGTCAAACGATTTTCCATCAGTATCGTCGCAATTCAATACAAATAACACCGAAGAGTTTTTAAAAGGAGGGGAAGAATATCCGTTTTAAAACGGATAATATAGATAAAACGAGAAGAGGATTTGCAATTGCAAATCCTCTTCTCGTTGTTCTGTCCTATTCAGTTATCTCTTGCCAAATAGTTTAGTAAATAGGTCTGCCACAATTAAAATAATGGCACTACCGCTTATAATAGCCCAGCTATCAAAACTTAGAGGTTCAACCCTAAAGGCTTCTCCTCCAAATTGAACAATAATAATCTGTCCAACGTAAATAAGCAGTGCCACAAGCAAGAATGTAGCAGGGTATAAATCTTTGAATTTTTCGCCTTTAACCCGTTTGTAAGAGTAGCCCCTTACAACAAACATATTAACAAATTGTAGCATTACAAACACTGTAAAGAATAGCGAAGAGAATGCTCTTGTATTAACCTCAAATCCCTTGATAGGGCATGTAAGCATAGTTATAAGAGTTGCAACAAAGATACCCGAAGTTATAAGCATTTGGCGGAACATTCCTTTATTGATTATAAAACCAGAGTTCTTACGTGGAGGAACTTGCATAACGTTGTTCTCGGGACGTATTGATGCAAATGCCATTGCTGCAAAAGTATCCATAATAATATTAACCCAAAGCATCTGCATAACGGTTAAAGGAGGTTCGGTAGTAAAGAATACTCCTGTAAATACCACAATCAATGCAACAATATTTATTGTTAATTGGAACAATAAGAATCGTTGAATATTTCGGTATAGCGAGCGTCCCCACATAACAGCCATTGCTATGCTTGCAAACGAGTCGTCCAACAGGGTAATATCACTTGCTTCTTTTGCAACGGCAGTACCTGTTCCCATTGATAAACCAACATGTGCTTGATTTAGAGCGGGAGCATCGTTTGTTCCATCACCGGTAACAGCAACAACCTCTCCTGCTTTTTGAAGAAGCGAAACAAGACGTTGTTTGTCAGTTGGTCTTGCTCTGCACATAATCTTTAATTTCTGAGCCCTTTTGAAAGCCTCCTCATCAGATAAAGCCTCAAAATCAACGCCACCAATAATGTTCTCTTCTGTATCGTTTTCGGTCCATATACCAATCTGTCTGCCAATCTCTTTTGCTGTTGCAAAAGTATCGCCTGTAACAATCTTGATACCTACACCAGCTTCAAGACAACGTTTAACGGCAGCAGGAACATCGGCTCTTACAGGGTCTGAAATTGCTACGAAAGCAATAAATTTAACACCCTCCTCCGATATGATATCTTCAAGAGCTCTATCATCGTTATCGGCAACCTCTCTGATACCAAATGCCAAAGTTCTCATGGCTTTACTTTGGAACGATACAAGTTTCTCATCAATTTGAGGTTTAATCTCGCTCATTGCCACTTCGCCTTCGGTAGTAAGAACCGTTTTAGAATTGGCCATCAATATTTCAGGAGCACCCTTAACGTAAAGCGTTCTCTTGCCTGTAACATCAGATACAACCAACGTAGCCATATACTTACGTTGAGTAGTAAATGTAAGTTGCTTTACAAGTTTTGCTTTCTCTCTAATAGGAGCATAATCAATAGAGTTCTCTTTCAAAAAGTTTAGTAAAGCACCTTCGGTCGGGTTGCCCAAAACACTCTCTTTACCCTCTGTATCCAAGCCTAACTGAGCAGTGGTATTTGCAGCAATAGCCTCGGCAAATATTTTGCTGTTTACGCTATCATCAATACCTTCGCTTTTTGTAGAGAAGAGTTTTAAAAACTCAACATGCATTTTGTTTTGAGTTAGAGTTCCTGTTTTGTCGGTACAAATAACAGTAACAGCACCCATTGTCTCTGATGCGTGTATCTTACGAACAAGGTTGTTGGTTTTAAGCATACGTCGCATATTTAGAGCAAGGCTCAATGTAATGCTCATAGGCAAACCTTCAGGAACTACCACAACAATAAGAGTAACAGCAACCATAAAGGCATCAATAATATATTTTACCACATTCGGAGTAACCCAAGCCTCAGCAACAAAAGGAGAGAAAAATCCAATTATTGCACCTCCAATAAGATATGTAATAGCTGAAACAACAATGCCAATAGCTAAAAACACACTCCAGCTCTTATCGCTTAACTCAATAATTTTTGTTGTGTTTACTTTGAAAACGCTAAGAGTATTTGAAATAGCTGGTAGCAAAACCTTCATCATTGCGGTAATTGCAAAAGTGATAACAGCCGAAAGAGTTACCTTTTGTGCAGGTAGTAACGACTCTTGTGGTAGTGCTGACAACTCTTTATAAACCATTATAAAGAAAGTTGCCAAACCCAATACAACGGCAATGCCGCTAATCAACCCGGCAAGGCTCGAAAGTTGTTTGTTAAGCGGAGTCTCCTCTTCGGTCTCTTTAGTGGCGTTTTTTGCCACCTGACCATATTGTGTGGCATCTCCAACCTTTTCAACAATAAAAGTACCTCTTCCGTCAAGAACTGTGGTTCCTCGCATAACTGCATTTGAAGGATAAGTTGCCTCCTTATCAAAATCTTCCGGGTCGGTAGTCTTATCAATCATCAACTCTCCTGTAAGAGTTGATTCGTCAACCTGTAACGATACGGCCTCAACAAGAGTTCCATCTGCAGGGATCTCATCGCCTGTCTCAATAAGGACAACATCGCCAACAACAATATCGCGTTTAGGTACTTCAATAAGTTTGCCGTTGCGAATAGCTCTAACCGGAAGGTCGTCGTTTACCTGAGTAAGAGCCTCAAACTTTTTGTTTGCATCACGTTCAAAGTAGAATGAGATACCTGTTGCAAGGAATATGGCAATAAAAATACCAATAGGCTCTTCAAAGCCACCTTCAACAAACGATATTCCCAACGAAACAACCGCTGCAACAATCAATATCTTTATGATAGGGTCGTTGAATTTCTCAAAAAACAACTTCCACATTGATACTCGTTTTGAAGGAGTAACAATGTTATTGCCATATTTTTTTCTACTCTCTTCAACCTGTTCGGGGGTAAGACCTTTTAAATTTTTTATATCACTCATAAGTTTGTTTTTCTATATTAGATTTATAGGTTTGTTATATTGTAAAGCGGTATGTCATAATTGACAAACTACTGTGTTGTTTTCAATATTAGGGCTCAGTCATGTACTCATGTACACTCCTTTCGCCCTAAATCTCAACGCCTTGTATTTTATCAATTCTTACAAACCTTAAGAAATTTACATTTTGGCATAGCCTCCTATTTATATTATGTTATTTCTTATTCTTTACAATTCTCAATACCTGAGCCGTTCTTGCAGGCAGATAAAGTTTAAGCCACTCTTTTCTGTATTTTTTATATAGAGGGTCTGGCAATGTAAAGTGTTCTATTGATTTGTCAATCCTATTGAAACCACCAAACTCTGCATCATCTGTACTCATAATTGTTTCGTAACTTCCACGAGGAACAATCATGCCATAACCTGTATATGAGTTTACAGGACTGAAATTAAAGACAAAGAGCAAATCTTTACGCATAAATGCCAACACTTGATCGTCGTTGTTATCCCATATTTTTATAATGGGAGCCGTTGAGAATTTTGTAGCACTCTTAATTGTCTCAATCATTGCTTTGTCAAACTCATTCAAGAAGCAATATTTTAGGTCATCACGGTCAACCAAATCCCATTGGCGACGAGCATATTTATATGACCAGCCATTGCCTTGACGAGGGAAGTCAATCCACTCTGGGTGACCAAACTCGTTACCCATAAAGTTAAGATAAGCTCCGCCGTTAGTAGCCAATGTAACCAAACGTATCATCTTGTGTAGTGCCACACCGCGCTCAACAACCATATTGTCGTCGCCTTTGCTCATGTGCCAATACATTTGGTCGTCAATAAGGCGGAATATTATAGTTTTGTCGCCAACCAATGCTTGGTCGTGGCTCTCGGCATAACTTACGGTCTTTTCGTCAGCGCGACGGTTTGTCAACTCCCAATAGATGCCAGAAGGCGACCAATCCTCGTCGCGTTTCTCTTTAATCATCTTAATCCAATAGTCTGGGATACCCATAGCCATACGGTAGTCAAATCCCATACCCCCTTTTTCAAAAGCGAGAGCCAAACCTGGCATACCACTCATCTCTTCGGCAATGGTAATAGCTTTGGGGTTAACTTCGTGAATAAGAATATTTGCAAGAGTAAGATATGTGATAGCATTATCATCTTGACCTCCGTCATAGTAATCGTTATAACTGCCAAATGCTTTGCCTAAACCATGGTCGTAATATAACATTGAAGTTACGCCATCAAAGCGGAAACCATCAAATTTATACTCTTCTACCCAATATTTGCAGTTTGATAATAAGAAGTGAATAACCTCATTCTTTCCGTAATCAAAGCATAGCGAGTCCCATGCAGGGTGTTCACGTCTGTCGCCTTCGTAGAAGAATTGATTATACGAACCATCATATCTGCCCAACCCCTCAACTTCATTTTTAACGGCGTGAGAGTGAACAATATCCATAATAACGGCAATACCCATTTTGTGAGCCTCATCAATCAACTCTTTCAACTCTTCAGGAGTACCAAAGCGAGATGAGGGGGCAAAGAAACTTGATACGTGGTAGCCAAAAGAACCATAATATGGGTGTTCTTGAATAGCCATAATCTGAATGGCATTATAACCAAGAGCAGCTACACGAGGAAGCACCTCGGTGCGGAATTGATTATAAGTTCCAACGCCCTCGTTGTTTTGAGCCATACCAATGTGGCACTCATAAATAAGCAGATTGTCCGATTTAGGAGTAAACTTCTTTTTTGAGAACTTGTAAGGGTTTTCAGGAGCCCAAACTTGCGCTGAGAAGATATAGGTCTTCTCATCTTGTACCACGCGAGTTGCCCAGGCGGGGATACGCTCACCTTTGCCACCACTCCAGTGAACCGAAAGTTTATAAATATCCAAATGGTGAAGGTCATCTTTTTTGAGTTTTATCTCCCAAACTCCATTCTCTAATTTTTTAAGGCGATACTTCTCTAACTCTTTCCACTCAGAGAAATCACCTATCATATATATATCTTGAGCATTGGGAGCCCATTCGCGCAAAACCCAACCTCCGTTTTTAGTACGATGCAAACCAAAGTATAGATAGCCACTTGCAAAATCTGATAAAGAGGATTTACCTCCTGTCAACTCTTTAATTTTGTCCAACACTCTGTTGTGACGGCCCTCTATAATCTCGGCAAAAGGCGATAGCCAAGAATCTTTTTTTACAATATCAAGTTCCATAATAAATAAATTTATGGGTTTAAATTTTTACTTTAATAACAGCCTTACGAAGTTTTCCGTTTGCAATACCGGGTGCGTGAGCATCTTCGGGGAAGAAAATAACACACTCTCCGGGTTGTAAAGCAATATACGAAGTTGCCTCATCATCAAAAAAGGCAATATCATCATTTTCGTTATAAGGTTGTGTGGGCAAATTAAGATTATAAATATTTTTCCAACCAATATTCTCAGTAGTGGAGAATGGCATTTGAATATCAATATATTTAACGTGGGTTTCAAGTTTAGCAACCTCTTTTGACTTTCCTTCAAACTCTTGAGTTGAGATAAAAACGTTATCACCATCAACATCGGTTTTACCAATAGGCAACTCCTCGATATTATTGTTTTTCAGAAACTCAATAACTGTAGTAAAGTTTTTGTTTAAACCTAAAAACTTCTCCAAATCTTTAATTGCACAAACTATCATAATCTTTTAGTTTAATTAGGAATGAGGGATTAGGAATTAGAAATGAATTACACACCACTCTCTATTCTTTACTAATTACTATTATATTCGCAAATATAACATTTTATAATTGTTTTAACAAAAGAAAAGTATATTAATTTAGAGTATAAGAGTTTGTATTATTTTAATTAATTTTCAAAATAGAGAAGGAGTTATCTCAGGCGTATGTTCGCTTCTTATCCTCCATTCTTGCGGATATAGGTTGTTGGCTCTATTGCCAACACATTTTACCCAACCTAAAGGAGTGTTTTGGTAGGTAACGAGTGCAATTCCTCGTTGTTGTTCAGAGAGAGCCATAGCCTCACGGCGCAGATAAGATATTGTCCCTTTGTAATCAACCTCAATCTTAGAACATAGCTCTAAGTTGAGTTCTGTTGATTGAGCAAGTGCGTGATGAGGAATAAAATCTTTACCCTTATCGGTAACGGCAACCTCAATACCTGCGTGAAGGATATTAAATCTCTCCATGAGTTGCATAAACTCTTTACACTCTCTTGATATTGCAATAAGTTTATCTTTGAAAAGAGTATATTCAAATTTTGAATAATCTTTAAGTAA
>JAGBHI010000029.1 GCA_017935575.1 Bacteroidales bacterium
ATACCATAATTGGTATGGATATAATTGATGGAATAGCCATCTTCAAGCATATGCATATATTTTAGCAATGCTGAATAATCGTGTTTCTTTCGCATAAAATAAACCCCAAAGTTTTTTGTCCAAACTTTGGGGTTCACTTCACAACTTGTCGGATAGTCTCTCTATTTATACTTAATTCTGATTTTATCTTACTCTTAACACGCTACCTACTCGCAATATCTTATTTGATTTTATTCCGTTTAAACGGCAAAGTTGCGATACGGACGTTCTGTATTTAACAGCAATTGAAGAGAGTGTCTCGCCTGAACGTATGCGGTGTGTTGCATAGCTATTAACAGCACTCTTTTGCTGTTTATTTTTGTAGAACATATATGTGTCGGTATGAGCTACTTGATTTTTAAAGTCAAATATCTCAGCGGGATTTATAGTCATACCCATAAACTTAGTTTCAAAATGTAGGTGAGGTCCTGTTGAACGTCCTGTATTGCCACCCAATGCAATAGCTTCTCCAGCTCTTACTATTTGGTTTGGCTTTACAAGTATCTTTTTTAAGTGGCCATAAACGGTCTCCATTCCGTTAGAGTGTCTTATTTTTACGTAATAGCCATAACCTTTCGCCTGATATGCGGTAGTGCTGATCTTTCCTGTGAAGGCTGCGCGTACGGTATCTCCAACTTGTAATTTAAGGTCAATACCTTTATGCATACGACCCCATCTCCAACCATAATTTGATGTAACGTGTCCGGGAACAGGAATACAGTGCTCCTTTACGTCAATGGCAAAAGTGTCTTTCGGGTTCTTTGTTGAGAATGTCGATAGCCACATTTCGTCCCATCCGTCCTCTAACATAGCTTCAGCATCATCTTTCTCTTGAAGTAATTGATTTACTATAAGAGATGAGTCAACTACATTCATTATTCGAGGAATAAGTTTGTTATATGCTATAAGACCTTGTTGAGTTGATGCGTGGTGTTCCAATGTATTTATACGTGAAGTTTGAGCATAAGCTAACCCGCTTTGCATAACTGCAAAGGTCAGTATTAGCATTACTATTTTTACGCAATTTCTCATTGTTTTAACCAACTATCTTGATAGTTTTTTTGGGGATAAAATTCCAAAATCGCCCCAAAGGTAAGCATTTTCTTTTGATAATTAACAACTTACATCAACAAAAAATTATTAAATATATTTCAGATTATGTTTCTGTGTTATGTAATATTCATGTTTTCAGGGATTTAAGTATGTAACATGTTTAATAACATATAATATAAAAAGAACTGCTAATTTTTAGTTAGCAGTTCTCTCATGTTTTATAATATCTAATTTTTTAATTAGTATGAACGCGCAAACAGAACTCTGCGAGCCGAAGGTTTTCCGGTTACCATACAAACTCCGGGAGTTGCTTCCATATTCTCAGGGATACAACGTATAGTCGCTTTTGTCTCCTCTTTGATAAGCGCCTCTGTTTCGGCAGTACCGTCCCAATGAGCATATATAAATCCACCTTTTTCAATCTCCTCTTTAAACTCTTCGTAAGAGTTAACCTCTCTAATGCTTGCATCGCGGAATTTACGAGCCTTTTCAAAGATGTTGTTTTGGATATCTTCAAGTAGTTGTTCAACGTACTCAACAATGCCGTCGCAAGTGCGAGTCTCTTTTTCAAGAGTATCTCTGCGCATTACCTCTATTGTGTTGTTCTCAAGGTCGCGACCACCCATTACCAAACGCACGGGAACACCTTTTAACTCATAATCTGCAAATTTAAATCCGGGACGTTTGTTGTCAGAGTTATCGTACTTAACCGATATACCTTTTGCTTTTAGAGCATTTACAATGCCCTCAACTTTTGCATCAATTTGAGCAAGTTGCTCCTCTCCACGATAGATAGGAACTATAACAACTTGTATAGGAGCCAATTTAGGAGGTAATACCAATCCGTTATCGTCAGAGTGAGACATAATCAAGGCTCCCATCAAACGAGTTGACACACCCCATGAAGTAGCCCAAACATATGAAAGAGAGTTGTCTTTGTCAAGGAATTGTACATCAAAAGCCTTTGCAAAGTTTTGACCTAAGAAGTGAGAAGTTCCTGATTGCAATGCTTTACCATCTTGCATCAATGCCTCAATAGTGTATGTATTAACGGCACCTGCAAACTTCTCGCTCTCTGATTTTACTCCTTTAATTACAGGCATTGCCATATATTTCTCTGCAAATGTAGAATATACATTCAACATCTTTACTGCCTCTGCTTCAGCTTCATCTTTTGTTGCGTGAGCAGTGTGTCCCTCTTGCCACAAAAACTCTGCAGTACGAAGGAACAGACGAGTACGCATCTCCCAGCGCATCACGTTCGCCCATTGGTTACAAAGAATAGGGAGGTCTCGGTATGATTGAATCCAATTTTTATATGTGTTCCAGATAATAGTTTCAGATGTAGGACGTATAATCAACTCCTCTTCCAATTTGGCAGCAGGGTCAACAGTAACACCTTGACCGTTATCAGAATTTTTTAAACGGTAGTGAGTTACAACGGCACACTCTTTTGCAAATCCCTCAACGTGCTCAGCCTCTTTGCTTAAGAACGATTTTGGGATAAGAAGGGGGAAATAAGCATTAACGTGTCCTGTCTCTTTGAACATATCGTCCAATTGACGTTGCATTTTCTCCCATATTGCGTAACCATAAGGTTTAATAACCATACAACCTCTGACTGCCGATTGCTCAGCCAAGTCGGCTTTAACAACCAACTCGTTGTACCATTGCGAATAGTTTTCGCCTCTTTTTGTAAGATTTTTAAGCTCTGCCATATATTATATTGTAAATTTCTTCTACGTATTCAATTACAAAGCACAAAATTACAATAATCTGTTCATATTACAAACAGAGAACGGAAAGATATTTTCTCTCCGCTCCTTATGATTTACAGATATGTGATTTATTTTTTTATTCAACTATAACTTTCACAACTTCTGAATTAACCTTAACCATTATCACTCCTTTAATGGTTGTGGGTAATGGAATTTGAACATTAGTTGCTTCCCTCTCTACGGGAGAGGGGTTGGGGGTAAGGATTCTTCCCATTGCATCATAAACAGCAATGGAGTTGATTTCTTCATTACTCTCAATATATAACAATCCATTTAAGGTGTATGCTTTGGTTCTTGGGGTTTCTACAATACCATCCTCTATTCCAGAGAATACTCCATTACTAAAGTCTGGGGCAACAGGGCTGTATAAATCTATTGGTACTCCTGCTGAGATAAATGCCACCTCATTATTATTACCTATTTCGTTTATCAGGTAATTCATATTTTCTGAATTCTCCTCAAAATTCCAAAGTCCAATAAGCCCTTCAGGAAGAGAAGACGGTGCATTGTAAGTTAAGGCTAAACTTATCTCATCTTCATCAAAAAAGCTGTTATATAATTGAACATTATCTATAGTTATATCCAATGGTTGTTTTGTATTCAAATCATAATTACCCGGAACTCCTATACGAATACAACTATTATTCTTAAAATCTATAACATTACAATTATTATTGCCACCATTTGGTGTTGTCTCTCCAAATTTCTCGCCATTGTGATATATTGAAAAATAGAGACCATTACTATATTTCATATTAACTAAAATATGATGCCATTCCTCTTCTTTGATTGGGTTATTTTCTTTAATAAAATGAGGTCCAAGGCAATTAGTATTTGTTCTCATACTTGCACTAAATCTTCCATTACTCAGTTGTACATAGTGATGTCCAAACCATATTCCAACTGGAGAGTTTTCATCAATGGGAGAAGCATTTATTAAGATATGCGAACCTGCTTCGCTATTATTTTCATTATAAGCTCCTCCTCCATTTTTATTTATTTTGAACCAAAATGAGTATGCAAGTGATGGGTTTATGCCTAAATTAAATTGTTCCAAAGGTATAGCAAAAAATCCTTTTTCTTCTGTTATTCTTAATCCTCTTGAGACAGGAACTTGGGCAAAAATATCACCAAATATTACCAAAGAAAGTAATATTATAAAATAAACTCTTTTCATTCTTAATTATTATTTATAATCAGTTTACTTCCTTTATGAACATTAAAATCCTTTTTTTTGACTATTAGAATTCTTTTGCAAGTTAAGTAATCTTTTTTACAAAACAAAAATTAGTTATTTTCACTACTGTCCCATTAAAATTTGAAATTGTTCTTTGAATTTATTGAAATATAGTTAGTTACAGAGATTTTTCGAGTCAACGGATTTGAAAACGTAATTTTGCGACATCAAGAATCTGTCGCATATGAACAAAGAAAAA
>JAGBHI010000030.1 GCA_017935575.1 Bacteroidales bacterium
ATGTTCAAAGATAGCAAAAATGACATCAAATGGAGGTAATAATCCATTTTTTGCCATTTTTAAGCATATAACTCAATTTAAACCTCTTGAGAATCATATATTCTGAAAATTCTTGGAAAATCGGGGTTTTATGGAATATCAAAATCTAGCAGCTTAAAAAAGAAGCTGTGTCTTTTTTATTTGTATTTTGACACAGCCTCTTTTTTTTGTATAGCACTTATAAAACAAATAATTTATTAATAGATATTATTTTATCGGAGTGAGAGTCTGCTTTTGGGGAGTGTAAGTCTTGTTTGCTTTCCGTTTCCTCGTTTTTTTTATAGGTTTATCATCTTTAGCCTTTTCAACGATACGACTCTTGAACTCTTCAATTTCTGTTTGATAGTTTTTAGTTGATATGTTTTGCCTATTGTTTAAGAAAATAGATATAGCAATGCCCAAAGCTACCATTATGCTCAAAACTATTGCTGCAATACGTTCAGAACGAGAAAAATTCCAAAATTTATCACTCATAGCTTATTTGAATATACCGGTAAGAGAAAGAAATATCAAGAATATTGATATCGGTGCAATATATCTAATGCTAAATAATATAGCCTTGTATATGGCGTTTACACCTCCTAATTCGCTGTAAACATCTTTCCTGTTCATTACCCAGCCAATATATATTGAGAAAAGAAAACCTCCGGCGGGAAGAAGTATATTTGCCGAGAAATAATCAGATAATTCAAAGAAGTTCATTCCAAATAGTTTTACATCTGACAATACGCCAAATGATAATGAAGAGAGAATACTCAACACTGCAATAATTGCCATAATTATTATTGAGGCTCTCTTTCTATTCATATTAAACTCCTCAGTAAAGTAAGCAATAATAACCTCAAAAAGAGATATAGTTGAGGTTAGTGCTGCTACTCCTGCAAAGATAAAGAACATTATTGCCCAAAAGTCGGGCATTATCATGTGCTTGAATACGTTTGGTAATGTAACAAATATAAGTTCAGGACCTTGAGTGGGGTTTATCCCAAATGAAGCTGTTGCCGGAAATATCATAACTCCGGCAAGGACAGCTACAAGCATATCAAGAAGAGCTACTGTAAGACCCGTTTTGGGAAGGCTTACGTTATCCTTAAAATATGAGCCGTAAGTAATTAAAATGCCCAAACCTATACTTAGAGAAAAAAATGCCTGCCCCATGGCTGCTAATATAACAGAACCGTTTATCTTAGAAAAATCGGGATAAAAAAGGTATTTCAGTCCTTCTCCTGCTCCTGGTAGAGTAATGGTATATCCGCAGAAAATCAGCAATATTAAAAAGAGAATAGGCATCATTATGTTAGAGGCCTTCTCAATACCTTTTGTAACACCTTTTGAAATAATAAGATAGTTTATAATTAGTAGAGTTAAAACCCATAATAGAGGTCGCCATGTGTCACTTGTGAAATCCGAGAAATTTGCTGCTATTTGGGTTGCACTTTCAGCCATCAGATTACCTCTCAGAGCTTGAAATATATATTCAACAACCCAACCGGCAATTACCATATAATAGCCAAGAATAAGAGTTGATGATATTATGCCAAAGTAGCCTATTATATGCCACTTTGATTTAGGTGCGAGGACCTTAAACGCTCGGCTTGCATTGCTACGAGCCTTGCGGCCAACAATAAATTCAGCACACATCAACGGAATGCCTAATATAATAACGCAACATACATAAGTAATCAAAAATGCTCCACCTCCGTTTTCGCCAGCCATATATGGAAATCTCCAAATATTACCCAATCCTACGGCAGAGCCAACGGTAGCTGCAATAACGCCTATTTTAGTTACAAATAATGCTCTTTCACTCATATTCTTAATTTTCGCTGAAATTTATATATCACAAAGATAACTCTAATTTGCTATTATATTAAAAAAACAGAGTTAAATAGTTTGGTTCTTAAATAAAATAATTACTTTTATTGCGGATTATGCGTAAAAGTTTTATAAATATTTTAATTGTTGTTTTATTGTTATTTGGTGTAGATAGTTATGCCTCAAAATCTTTTACTATATATTCTTTGCCACAAATGGCTGAAGATGATTATAAGTTAGAAGAGTTCACTTTAAAATTATATGAACAAACCAAGTTTGATAAATTAACTTCCTCTAAGTTATTTGAAATAGCAGGGATTGGAGTGCCAATAACTATAGCAGGAATAATTGTAAAACAAGAAGATAATAGATTTTCAAACTATAACAAAGTTCTTGAACGTAGCCATTTTTGCTCGTTTGATGATTATACGCAATATGTTCCTCTTGTCGCAAAGTATTTAATGAAAGTGTCGGGGGTAAAAGGTCGTTCGTCATGGGGAAGAATGATTACTTCTGATATATTGTCGGTAGCATTGATGACAGGTTCGGTAGAGCTATTGAAACATACAATGGATATGCCACGACCTGACGGAGAGGATAATCACTCATTCCCTTCGGGTCACACGGCAGTTGCTTTTATGGGGGCAACACTCTTAAATAAAGAGTATGGACATATATCTCCATGGATACCTATTGCCTCATATACAGTAGCATCGGCGACAGCAATAGGACGGCAACTTAATTCGGCTCATTGGTTAAGCGATATAGTAACCGGAGCGGGGATAGGAATATTGTCTGCTGAGTTAGGATACTATTTTGCAGACCTTATATTTAGAGATAAAGGATTGTTGAATAAACCAGAAATACCTAAATGGGAGTATGGGCGTTGTCCCTCTCGTTTTTCTACTATTGCAGGAGTTTCAACAGTTTTAGGCTCTTACTCAACAATTGGAGGAGAGAGCGTAGATGTTAAAGTTGGTACCCGCGTGGGTTTTGAAGGAGCATATTTCCCTCATAAGAATGTGGGTGTTGGAGTTGGAATAACAATGAGTAATAATATGCTTGCAGTTGAAGAGAGGATACTTGATGGTTTTATGACAAATTTATCACTTCAAGCAGGCGTATATTACGATTGTCAACTATCAGGACGATGGTCGGTAGGTGGTAAAACATTAACAGGATATAGTTTTTATTCGGGAAAGGCTTCGTGGAGTGAATATGGATTACCGGAGCAAGACGGAAGCTATAGTTTTACCGCAGGAGTCTCTGTCGGATTTCTTGCTTATGAAAATATGAGATTTTCGGCACTATGCGATTATAATTTTCTTGCAAAGTCTCGAGTGCAATCAAACAAATCGCAACACGAAATTTTTGCAGGATTGACAACATCTGTAATGTTTTGATAATAATAAAAATTTAAGATAAAGAGAATATGAAGACAAAATTTTTGACATTGGTGGTTTTATTAGCTACTGTATCAACCGCAATTATCGCTCAGCAATATGAGAAGATAATTCAAATCTACAAGGGAGGAGATGTAATTAACAGTTATGTAGTATCAGAAATAGATAGCATTAAGTTTGATAACGTGTTACTATATGAAGTAGGTGTGGTTGCAAATAACTCTACAGCAGGGTATGTCTCTATAAATGAAAATACAACATACGATCGTTTTAAAGATGGCGAAACAATTACTCTAAAGGCTGTTGCCAATAGTGGATATTCATTTCTAAATTGGACTATCAATGGTAATGTTGTTTCAACCAATAATCCATATTCTGTTGTCGTTGATTGTAATGCAACTTATTTGGCAAATTTTGAGGAGGATAAATTGCAATATTGTGCACCCGAAGGTAATATGTTAAATAACCGTCAGTTGAACTCGTTTACTCTTACTGATGGGACAAACAATATGTCGGTGTCAAATATTCAAACATCAACTCGCGATGCAGTTTATAAAGATAAAACAAAATCTTATCTGCATACACAACCGGGAAATACACTATACTTCTCGAATATGGATTGGATAGGAAATTGGATGCATGCGTATGTATATATTGATTATAATAAAGACGGGGAGTTTAATACAACATCAAATCCCTATGGAAACAGTACGGGAGAGTTGGTAAGTTATAACTTCTATCCTACCGGAGGTAATGTAGGTACAGATAGTAAAGGTAATGTCGTCTCTAATTCATGTGGTGTTGATGCAAACAATATCCCATCGTGGACAATACCATCAAATCTTGAGTCGGGAGAATATCGTTTGCGATTTAAAATTGACTGGGAATCGCTTGATCCTTGTGGGGCAAATGACTCTAAAAACTCAATACAGAACAACGGAGGAGTTGTATGTGATGTAACACTTCGTGTTGGTTCAACTGATTTGTTGTATGATGTAACATTCAAAACAACTCCCGCATCAGGAGGAACAGCATCTGTTATAGATGAAAACTTTAACAAAGCAACACTATCAGCAACAGCAAATGAAGGATATGTATTTGATTCATGGAAATTAAATGGATTGAAAATTTCAACAGATAATCCATATATAGCAATTATATCTGCTGACACAGAGTTTGAGGCATACTTCCGCGAGGCAGAAACTGTAACAGTATCGGCAACAGCAACAAAAGGAGGAAGTGTTGAGGTCTCTAATTCAAATCCTATTGAGGGAACAGAGGTTACACTTACAGCAACAGCTGATGCAGGTTTCCAATTTGCAAGTTGGTCATTAAATGGGGTGGAAGTTTCAACAGACAACCCATATACCATAACTGCACGAGGTAATGCCGAGTATGTTGCAAACTTTACAGATATGTATTCTCAACTAACAACTGTTCCAACAATATTCATTAATACTGAGAACGGAGTAGGGGTAACAAGCAAAGATGATTATGTGAACGCATACGTAACAGTACGCGGAGCCGAAAACGAAGAGGATAATATCACAGAAGTATTAACCGAGATAAAAGGACGCGGAAACTCAACATGGGGAATGGCAAAGAAACCATATCGCTTGAAATTTGATAAGAAAATCAAATTCTTAGGCAACGAAGCCAAAGAGAAAAACTGGGTCTTGTTAGCCAACTATGCCGATAAGACATTGATGCGCAACGCCCTTGCCTTTGAAACAGCCCGCAATATGATGAACTTTGGCTTTACCCCATCGGTAACATTTGTAGATGTAGTGTTGAATGGTGAGAACTTAGGAAGCTATATGCTAACCGACCAAGTAGAAGTAAAGAGCAAACGCGTCCCCGTAACCGAGCAAGAGACCACAACCACAATGAGCGATCCCGAAATTACCGGCGGATACTTAATTGAAGTAGATGGCTTTGCCGATAGCGAAATCTCATGGTTCCAAACCACAAAAGGCATGAAGGTAACCATCAAATATCCCAAAGATGATGAGATAAACACAGACCAATCAACATACATTGCAAACTATACCCAAAATATGGAAGATGCAATGTTCGGAGCCAACTTCACCGATGCAGAATTAGGTTGGCGACAATACATTGACGAAGCCTCAATGGTAGATTGGTACATAGCATGTGAGTTATTCGGAAACTCAGACTCATGGTGGAGTACCTATATGTATAAAGAGCGCGACGAAGTATTCAAATTTGGTCCGCTATGGGATTTTGATATAGCTTTCAATAATGATGACCGTTTGGGAGATGCAACAAACCTAATGATGCGTACCTACGCACACGATCCCAAAACATGGATAGCACGATGGTGGCAAGATGCAGGCTTTGTATCGGCAGTAAAAGCACGTTGGGCAGAGTTAAGAGTTGCGGGATTAGAGGCATTTATGACAAACTATATAAACAATACAGCCACATATCTTGATGCGTCGCAAAAGAATAACTTTGAGGTATGGAATATATTAAATACAAAAGTATATCGCGAACTTTCAGCGCGAGGTTCGTATGCGGCAGAGGTTGAGTTCTTAAGAGGGTATGTTATAAATCGTATAGCATATCTTGATTCTCAATTTGAATATATTGAGACTATATCACAAGAGTAGAGATAGAATAAAAATATCTACAGAGCGGTGTCATTTTTATGATACCGCTTATTTTTTATATAAATAAGTTAAAAGTAAGAATATCAGTAAAGTTTATAAAACTCTTTTCAAATGAGAGGTGTTTATAAAAGGTAAACTATAAACACTTTGAATTATGAAAGAAAATGACAGTTGCCACACCGACAGTTGTGATTGCTCAACTCCTATCTTTGGGTCGGAGCGAATGTTGAAATCAGCACCATGCGAAACAATTCCTTGTCACCCAACCTCTCCCGAAATTGCCTATCAGATGGTAAAAGACGAAACCTTTGCACAAACGCAACCGCGTCTTAACCTTGCAACATTTGTAACAACCTATATGGACAAATATGCAACTCGATTGATGAATGAGGCGATAGCAATTAATTACATTGATGAAACCGAGTATCCACGTGTTGCAGTAATGAATGCCAAATGTATAAACATTATGGCTAATCTTTGGAACTCTCCGGAACAGGGTAAATGGAAAACCGGAGCAATAGCTATAGGCTCGTCCGAGGCATGTATGTTAGGAGGAGTTGCTGCTTGGTTGCGTTGGAAAGCACGCCGAAAAGCAGCAGGAAAACCATGCGATAAACCAAACTTTGTAATATCATCGGGGTATCAAGTGGTATGGGAGAAGTTTGCTCAATTGTGGCAAATTGAGATGCGTACTGTACCCTTAACACACGAACATATAACACTTGATATTGAGAAGACAATTTCAATGTGTGATGAGAATACAATATGCGTTGTGCCTATTCAGGGAGTAACATGGACAGGTCTTAACGATGATGTAGAAGCTTTGAATATGGCTCTTGAAAAATTTAACGCCTCAACAGGTTATAATGTGCCCATTCACGTTGATGCTGCATCGGGAGGATTTATATTGCCATTCCTTCAGCCCGAAAAACGTTGGGATTTTCGTTTGAAATGGGTACTCTCAATAAGTACCTCGGGACACAAATATGGTCTTGTATATCCGGGATTGGGTTGGGTTGTATGGAAAGATAAGTCATATCTACCCGAAGAGATGTCGTTTAGTGTAAACTATCTTGGAGCAAACATAACGCAAGTAGGATTAAATTTCTCTCGCCCTGCCGCGCAAATCTTAGGACAATATTACCAATTTATTCGTTTGGGATTTGAAGGCTATAAGGCTATACAGCAGAGCAGTATGACAATAGCAGAGTATCTACATGCCGAGATTGCCAATATGCCACAATTCCATGTATATAGTCAAACACTTGAAAACCCATTGTTCATTTGGTCGCTTAAAAGCGATTATGCCAAAAAGGCAAAATGGACACTATTTGACCTGCAAGACCGCCTAAAACAGAGTGGTTGGATGGTACCTGCTTACACAATGCCAAAGGATATTGAGGATATGACGGTAATGCGAATAGTTGTGCGTCAAGGTTTCTCTCGCGATATGGCAGATATGCTTATTGCCGATATAAAAACCTACATTGCTGATTTGGAGAAGTTGGAATACCCAACCGAGTCGCGTATAGCAACCGATAAAAAAGATTGTCATAAACGTAAGTGGCACTTTTTTTCGCATACCGGAAGGTAGATGTCAGTTATTAGTTGTTAGTTTTCAACTTCGTTGCCCCTTTGGGGTAGTTGTTGGGCATATTAGTCCAATTAGTATTATAAGAGTGAGGCTGAACCAAAATTTTTATTTTGACTCAGCCTCTTTTTATTATTGAATAACTGTCGGCTCATTTCTACCCGACTCTTTGTTTTCCTTTATAGTGGGGCATTATTATAATTTGTAGGAATACAAATTTTATAATTGTACTTTAAGGATAAGGATGCCTAAGCACAGAGCAATTGCCAATGAAAGCAAAGTTCCAGTCAGTACATATTCTGACTTTTCATCACCCTTAGAAGCTTCATTAAAACGAAGGATGGACTTTGCTGCAATTAAAAATCCGATGGCTTCATATTGTGACAAGATAACAAATAGAAGTATAAGCCCACGTTCCAGCCAACCTATCAATTCTCCAGAATGGAAATTTCCGTGTTTGTCATTTTTTGTTGGATTAATATTGACTTTGCACGTTTCAAGAATAAGCAATATCAATATGTTTGCAGGTTTTAATGCCAATAACAAACCTACCATTGTCTTCAATCTTAGAGGATGGTTTATGATAAATTCCTGTAAACATTCAGGAAGACTCCAATCGTTGTTCCAGTTGCTGTACGCTGATAACCAAATGTACGCACCTATGACGATTATAGCAATATGCACAATTTGGTCAGCGAGAAATATCCACAAATCATTTTGTTTGCATTCTCCTGGAATAACTTCTTTTTGGGCATTTGTGGTAAGAATACCCATTTTTAATTGCAAGTATGACTTTAACCAATCTGTCAAAAAGTGTATTATCATTATACCAAGGGCAAGCCACCATCCGCGGAAATCCCATATGGCAATCCACGACAGAATACCTATAATCAAAGAATGCAACCACAAACTTTTACCTTTAACAGAATAGAGGAATTTGTTTTCGCAAGATTTCTTTGTCTGTAGGTAGAAATCTCCCAAGATATGGACAACGATAAGATTGAAGATTAAATAGTGTATCATAGTTGTTTTGCTATTTTTCGGTAATAAATAATTGCTTGTTCTATTGCACTCCAACCAATATCCTTTAACGTTTGATTGACTCCGGAAACGGTAATACCCATTTTCTTAGCAGTCTTACTAGTATCAGAGGCAAGTATTCTTTCATATAGGGTTTCGCATTTACGTGCCGTTGCGTTATTCAATAGTTGATTAACCAAGGTTAGTATTACCTGTAATGATTGTTCGTATTCTTCATTCTCCATTGAGATTGCAAATAAATACTTGGCTCTTCCTTTTAGTTTACTCAAAGTACGTCCCGAACGATAAATGGCATCACCATCCATCATATCTAAATTACGGTCAATGGTCTTCATTTCACCAATGCCGATAGCTATTCGAAGCCCATATCTGTTAAATCTTTTCAAATCATTAACATCGCTTGGATCAAATGATTTGACCAAGGTCTTTAATATGAGAGCTGCTTCAAAAGCATCCTCGGGACAGTCCATAACACATTCAATAGAGTCTCCCTTAATTATACGTCCCCAAAAACCTTGGTAACGTAGTTCTAAAGTACTCAGACATTTTTTTAACTTCTCATTAAGCTCAATCATGGCTTCTTTTGAGAGAGAAGTTGATGATACTACATCTGCTGATATTGTTGCATACATATTTTTCTATTTTACAAGTGGTATTACTTGTTATCTGTCATTGCAAGTGTATTGACTTGTTTTTGTTTATTACAAGCGATTTCACTTGCAAATATAATAAGATTTCTTTGTTTGATGGGATAAATGAGCAACAATTATGTTATTATAGTTCGGAAAGGGAACCAATCGGCTAACAACTAACTAATAACTAAAACTCTTTATACTCTCCCAATATTCTAAACGATTTTGTGAGGGGTGTGATAGCGGTTAGTGATTGGCGGTAACGTACATAGTTATCGAATGTAACATCTACATAAAAACGATACTCCCATTCGCAACCGATAATTGGCATTGACTCAATCTTTGTTAGGTTTATATCGTAGAACGAGAAGATTGTCAATATCTTTGATAAACTTCCGTGTGCGTGAGGAAGACTGAACACTAACGATGCTTTGTTAATACCTGGTATATTGGCAGTGTTCTCTGTTTTGTTGGCATTTGCTAAAATCAAAAAGCGAGTAAAGTTGCGTTTATTGGTTTCAATACCTCTTTCAAGGATATTTAATCCATAATACTCTGCTGCAATATCGGCACAAATAGCGGCGTGTCCTATGAGGTTCTTCTCTGCAATCTCCTTTGCCGAACCTGCGGTATCGTCCTTCTCAACAAGTTTAAGACGTGGGTGAGCATCTAAGAAGTTGTCGCATTGGGCAAGAGCAATAGGGTGGGAGTTAACCTCAGTAATATCCTCAAGTGTTTGTCCCTTAAGTGCTGCCAAAACGTGCGATATACGCAGTTTATACTCTCCAATGATTTGTAACTCACTTGCACGCAAAAGCTCAAAGTTTTGCAATAACGAACCTGCAATGGTATTCTCTATTGCAACAATACCATAGTAGTCACTCTCACAAGCCATAGTGTTGAACAACTCCTTAAATGTTTGACAGGGAACGGTCTCAATCTCCTCTCCTGCAAAATAGTTTCGTGCCGCTGCTTCGTGGAAACAGCCTGTAACTCCTTGTATAGTAACTTTCTTCATTCTAACAACTAAAAACTAACAACTAAAAACTGAATCAGGGTATCCCACATCAACTAAGAATAGGGCATTGCCCGGCATTGAAGTTCCTGCTTTACAGCGGTCCTTAGCCTCAATAATTTTACAAAACTCCTCTATTGTAAGTTTGCCCCTGCCAACTTCAATAAGAGTGCCAACAATTGAACGCACCATATTGCGTAAAAAACGGTCGGCAGTTATAACAAATCGGTGTCCCCCTTCGCACTCTTCCCAACGTGCCTTCATTACACAACAATTATTGGTAACTGTATCGGTATGTAGTTTACTAAAACTTGTAAAGTCGGTAAAGCTCTTTAACCTCTCTGCGGCTTGGTTCATAGCATCAAAGTTAAGTTCCCCAAAATATCTATGAAAATAGTGCCTTGTAAAGGGGCTTTTTACGTTTGTTATATAGTAATTGTAGGTACGATATGTTGCATCAAAACGTGCATGTGCATCGTCTTTAACTCTGTGAATACCATATACCGAAATATCTTGCGGAAGAATAGAGTTTAAGCGACGAACAAAATCGTCAGAGCATAACTCTCGCTCAGAGTCAAAATGTAAAAACATTTTCTTTGCGTGAACACCTGCATCAGTTCTGCCAGCACCAACAACGGGGGTAGGGGAGCCTAAAAGTTTATGCAATATCTCCTCAATAACTTGTTGCACGCTTATGGCATTTGGTTGCACCTGCCAACCATGGTAGGCTCTTCCGTCATAAGCAATTTCAAGGAAATATCGCATACTCTTTTATGTGGTTTTAATCTCTCTCAAGATATGTGTATCCGTACAATCCTGAACGGTAGTTCGATAAGAACTCGCGTCCCTCTTCAGGAGTTATAACACCTGCTTTCATTGATGATGTTACCCATGTTTCCAAAGTACGCACCATCTTTTTGGGGTTGTATTGAACATAATCCAATACTTCGGCAACTGTTTCGCCGTCAATGATTTGGTCAATCTCGTAGTGGTCGTCATAGACGCTTACGTGAACAGCGTTAGTATCGCCAAACAGGTTGTGTAGGTCTCCTAAAATCTCTTGATATGCTCCAACAAGGAACACTCCTATATAGTACGACTCTTTTTTATTCTTTATAGAGTGAACAGGCAAACTGTTACTCAAACTTTGGTACGATATAAAGTTTGTAATTTTACCGTCCGAGTCGCAAGTAATATCTTGCAAAGTTGCATTACAATCGGGTTTTTCGTCCAAACGAGCAATGGGCATAATCGGGAATACCTGGTCAATAGCCCAAAGGTCGGGTAACGATTGGAATAATGAGAAGTTGCAGAAATATTTATCGGGCAACATCTTTGAAATCTTTTTCAACTCCTCCGGTATATGTTTAAGTGATGAAGACTCAGCATAAACATCTCTTGCCACACTCCAGAACAGACGCTCAACCAAAGCTCTATTGGGTAGGTCCATAAGTCCCATACTGAATAGGTCAAGAGCCTCTTCTCTGATTTGAAGAGCATCGTGCCATGTCTCAATCAGTTGAGAAGACGATACTTTATCGCGTAGGTGGTATAACTCTTTAACCAACTCATGAGCATCATCGGGCATCTCATCATCGCGTTCCCATTTGGGCAGGCATGCAGTCTCCAATACCTCAAAAATCAATACAGAGTGGTGTGCTGTAAGTGAGCGTCCCGATTCGGTAATGATATTGGGGTGAGGTATGTTATTTTTATTTGATGCATCAACCAAAGCCCAAATTGAGTCATTTACATACTCTTGTATAGAGTAGTTCATGCTGCTCTCACTTGCCGACGAACGTGTTCCGTCATAGTCAACACCCAAACCTCCGCCAATATCAACAAAATCAACATTAAAGCCAAGTTTGCGCATTTGTACATAAAATTGAGCCGCCTCTTTAAGAGCATTTTTGATTCGGCGTATCTTTGTTACTTGACTGCCAATATGGAAGTGAATTAGGCGTACGCAATCGCGGAGTTGTTTTTTGTCAATAAAATCAAGGGCATCAAGTAATTCACTTGAATTTAATCCGAATTTACTTACATCGCCTCCTGACTCTTCCCATTTACCGCTACCGCTACTTGCAAGTTTAATGCGGATACCTATATTGGGGCGTATATTCAAACGTTTAGCAATGTCAGCGATAAGAACAAGTTCGTTCATCTTCTCAACAACAAGGAAAATTCTGCGTCCCATCTTTTGAGCAAGAAGAGCCAACTCAATGTAGTTCTCATCTTTATATCCGTTGCATATAATCAAGGAGTCTTTTCCTGCATTTGTTGCCAAAACTGCATGAAGTTCAGGTTTTGAACCAGCCTCCAAACCAATGTTAAACTTTTTACCATGGCTAACTATCTCCTCAACCACTTGTCGCATTTGGTTTACCTTTATAGGGTAAATCACAAAATTCTGAGCAGTATAACCATACTCGGTGGCTGCTCTCTTAAAGCAGTTTGATATCTTTTCGATACGATTATCAAGAATATCAGGGAAACGAACCAACACGGGAGCGGTAACATCACGTACCTGAAGCTCGTCCATTAATTCTTTTAAATCAACACTTGCTCCTCCCTCTTTAGGGGTAACAGCAACATGTCCTTTTTCGTTAATAGTGAAATATTTAAGGCCCCAGCCGTTGATATTATACAACTCCATAGAGTCTTCAATACGCCATCTTCTCATCTATGTTTTTAGTTTTTATGGTTGATTATTATTTTATTGTTTTGTTATCAAACCTGACCGCTGATAGCTATTATCCAACAACTGCATTAATAATAGCCTCTACTGCTTGGCTAATGCCCTCTTTGTTTTTACCTCCTGCTTGTGCAAAGTGAGGTTGTCCACCACCGCCACCTTGAATAAGTTTTGCACCCTCTCTTACAAGAGTTGAGGCATTAAACCCTTTTTTAACCATATCTTCGCTTAGCATAACGGTCAACAAAGGTTTGTCTTCGCCTGATATTGTTCCTGCTACAAATATGAAGTTTTCAGTAAACTCTCCGCGAAGTTGGAATGCAATATCTTTAATTGTTTCAGGGGCAACAACATTAACTATTGATGCAACTTTAATACCTGATCGCTCATCAATATTTTTGATGATATCCTCTTTTAGTCGTTTTCCGCGCTCTTTTGCAAACTCTTGAGCTTGTTGACGAAGACCGGCATTGTCTTCCATCATTTTTTTGATGGTTGTTTTTATGTCAGGAGCATTGTTCAACATCTCTCTTAAACCACCTAATAGGTCTTCAAGATCGTAAAGAGATTTTTCGCAAACTTCAGCAGTAATAGCCTCAATACGACGAATACCTGCGGCAACAGAACTTTCAGAAATAATTCTTATTTGACCAATCATACCTGTATTTGCAACGTGAGTACCACCGCACAACTCAACAGATGAACCATATTTGATAACACGAACAGCATCGCCATATTTCTCGCCAAACAGAGCCATGGCTCCCATTGCTTTAGCCTCTGCAATTGGCATATTTCTACGCTCATCAAGAGCTATACATTGACGCACTTTTGCATTTGCCAATTTCTCAGCTTTGCGTAACTCCTCTTGTGTTACCTTTTGGAAGTGAGAGAAGTCAAAACGTAGAGTCTTTGGGTTTACATACGAACCTTTTTGCTCAACATGACTTCCTAATACCTCGCGTAGTGCTTCGTGAAGCAAGTGTGTTGCAGTGTGGTTACATGCAGTTGCCAAACGCTTTTCAGTATCAATTTTAGCAACATAACCACATGTAAGGTCTTCGGGTAGTTTTTCGGCAATTTGCATTCCCAAGTTATTCTCCGAAACGGTATTGATTATTTTAACTACCTCACCATTGTCGGCAGTAAGAGTTCCGGTATCTCCAACTTGACCTCCCATTTCGGCATAGAAAGGAGTTTTGTCCAATATGATCTGATAAAACTCTTTATCTTTTTGTTTCATTTTACGATAGCGTAAAATCTCAACATCGCACTCTGTATAGTCGTAACCAACAAACTCTTGATCGCCCTCTTTAACAATAACCCAGTCGCCGGTTTCTGTTGCAGCTGCATTACGAGCGCGCTCTTTTTGAGCTTGCATATTTTTGTTGAACTCCTCAATATCAACCCCTAAATTATTCTCTTTAAGAATAAGCTCTGTTAAGTCTAAGGGGAATCCGTATGTATCGTAAAGAGTAAATGCCTCTTTACCTCCAATTTTATCTTTGCCAGCCTCTTTTGCATCGGCCATAACTTTATCTAAAAGTTTAATACCTGTTGCAAGAGTACGAAGGAATGCCTCTTCCTCCTCTTTAACCACCTTCATGATAAGCTCTTTTTGAGCAACCAATTCAGGATAAGCCTCGCCCATAAGGTCGGCAAGAGTTGGGATAAGAGAGTATATAAATGCCGATTGACGTCCTAAGAAAGTGTATCCGTAACGAACAGCGCGGCGTAAGATACGACGTATAACATAACCAGCTTTTGCATTAGAAGGAAGTTGTCCGTCTGTAATTGCAAATGATATTGTACGAACGTGGTCGGCAATAACGCGCATTGCAACATCAGCTTGAGCATCGTCTCCATATTTTTTACCGCAAAGTTGTCCTATCGCAAGAATAATGGGTTGGAAAACATCTGTGTCGTAGTTTGATGTTTTACCTTGAATAGCCATACATAAACGCTCAAATCCCATACCTGTATCAATAACCTTTGCAGGAAGACCCTCTAACGAACCATCAGCTTTGCGGTTATATTGCATAAACACCAAGTTCCAAATTTCAATAACTTGAGGGTGGCTTTCGTTTACAAGTTCACGACCATCTTTTTCGGCACGCTCAGCATCTGAACGAAGGTCAATGTGAATTTCTGAACAAGGGCCGCAAGGTCCTGTATCGCCCATCTCCCAAA
>JAGBHI010000031.1 GCA_017935575.1 Bacteroidales bacterium
GTAACACCTTCTGCAATTTCAACTGATTTAATTGAACTATTGTAACTTTTCCAAGGGTTGCCGGTCATCGCTCCCGTACCTGTAATTTTTAAAAGACCTGTTTCCGTATCAAGGCTCCAATTTACGTTAGTTCCACATGTGCCACTATAAGTTTCGGCATTCGTTGTTGTAGCAAATATTACCAATATTGCCACAAATAGAGTTTTAAAGTAATTTAGTTTCATAAAAATAAAAATTTAATGTTAATGTTGTTTTACGTTCCTATTTTAAAAGTTGGGATACGCACATAAAAAAAGCACGGAACTTTTAGTATTCCTATTCGGAGGTGTTTGGCGTAACCCGGAAAGAAGAATAACTAAAAGCCCGTACCAATAAAGCACGAGCATTTCAACTATTATTCGTCTCTTTCCTTTCAGTCGCCAAACTTTCCGAATAGAAGAATAAATGCTAAAACGCTTTTTTCAATATGTATTTAAAATGTACGTATCAGAAATACGCTAATGTTTCATAGGCAAAATATATTTAGTTCACCCTAACTCTTTCTCGTATAGAGGGTACTTTTGAGTGATATGGTTATTATTATTGTTTATTATATTTAATTGATAATTTCTTGTTATGCTAATACTTCACAAAAGTATTAAAAAGTTTTAATATACCCAAAAGAGCAATTAGTCGCTAAAAGCCAAAATATAAAATTCAAAAATAATATATCCTATTTTCATTTATTTTACTACTTTTGCGATAATAATATTAAATATTTAAGTACCTCAACACTCGTTGAAATCGCCAAATTCATAAAGTATATACACGAGGTACGGAACAACCACATAAGTGGATTGGTTATCCGTGTGCGTGTATATATGGGTGTTTGGCGATACCCTCGAGTGGCATAAAGGAGAAACAATCCACTTTATTTATAAATATTAATAACTCAAAAATCGCCAAAATGAAAAAATTAAATTTCCGCAATCGTACATTAAAAATTCTATTATGTACGTCAATTCTAATCAATCTATCTTCGTTAGTTTTAATTCTATTTTATGAAATAAGAACTCATGATGTACAAATTGTATTAAGTACGCTTGGGTTATGCGATATTGACGAATCGGACAAGCCGGATTTCTACTGTATTAATGCATGGGATAGATGTATTAAAAAACTTAATATTGACTACGATATTGCTTTTATGGGAAACTCTATCATATATGGTGGTAATTTTCAAAGAGAATTTAATGACAAAAAAATTATTGAATTTGGATATCCGGGAGATAGAGTGGATAAAATGATAAGAAGAGTTCCTATGTTACAATCAGTTAACCCTGAAAAGATTTTTATAATGGGAGGTATAAATGATTTACACAGGAGTTATCCTCAAACAATATATAAACGATACGATAATCTTATAACCTCTATAAAAGAGAGACTTCCTAATACAAAAATATATATACAAAGTATTCTTCCCATTAGTAGAAATCAGGAAAAAAATTATGCTAAGAATTCAGTTATAAACGAGACAAATAGGTTAATTATGGAATGCGCCATAAAACATAAATGTACTTATATTGACCTTAATAGCTCATTTATTAAAAACGGAGTTTTACCTTCTGATTTTACAGATGATGGAGTACACTTGACTCAACTTGCTTATGAAAAATGGTACGAGATTATAAGACCTTATATTTACGAATAGCTACTCGTAAATATAAGGTCTTATCTCAAATATAAAATTATAAATTATAATTTGATTATTACTAATACAACAATGGCAACTTAAAACTATCTTATAGTGCCTTCAAATACGTTTGTTGAGCCTATGGGATAAATTGATCCTGTCATTGATATATTGCGTGCCCCTCTATCCATATTCAGGTATAGGTCAGCCATATTGGAGTTGCGTTGTAAATTGAGTGTTGCACTTGCATTAAGTATAGAGCCTGTTAATTTCATATAATAAGAGGTATTCCCATGCCTATCTATATCAACACTCTCAACTTTTATTAGTCCTGTTGTTGTTATTCCTCCCATATTGTTGGGCCCTCCTCCAAATCCGGTTGAGGTCTGAAAGGTAAATTGCTCGCCCTCGACCATCAAAAAATTTAAATTAGCCGGGACTGTATTCATCGCACCGCCACTTACGGTTATAGTGGTTGCATTGAATATCCATTCTCCTTTCTCCATTGCATCTTTGGCAATTATCCCCGATATGGAATCTTTCTTTGACTCTAATTCTCGCTTTGCTACTTTAAGCTCTTTTTTTGACAACTCTTGGGCTTGTATGGCAAAAATTGATAATACAAATAGAGATAAAATTAGTAACTGTTTCATATAATAATTACAATTAAATAGTATCATTTTCGTAGTTATAGTTACGTGTAAGTAATTCGTAACTTAGTTTTAACCATATAATAACACAAGGTAATGCTTTTAACGCATATGGAATAACATATGTTTGTCTTAAATATTTAGGAAATAAATCAGAAGGAGACATACTCGTTAATATAAAGGCAAATATCAACAATGCTAAATCCCATTTAGTACGTTTCCAAGGTACACATTTATACCATATTGCTACTCCACAAAATGCAATTATATAGGTTGAAGACTCACTACCTGTACTTAGAATTACTGTGCATATTAATGCTGATGCTAAAATAGCCATTCTGAACGGTAGATATTTATATTGTTTTACTCTTGTATATGGTGCAAAGAATAACAATACGGCAGGTATTAATATCAACAAATCTGAATAGTTAGGATTTTGAGTTATTTTACGAACCAAACCCAATAATGAGATATTTTGATATAGAGAAAAGAGATTTGAATCATTTTTTGATATCAACTCATTAATCCATGCCGAATATTGAGAGATTATATAATCAGGCGACGAGAATGTCATTGGAAGAACAAACATTACTGCCAACCAGAATATTCCTGAAAGTATAAATTTAATTTTGTGTTTTGAGAAAAAGAAGAATGCCAAACCTACAATTCCGTATAATTTAACCATAAAACCTATTGCTATACAAAAGGCAGCCCAAAAATCTTTTTCTCTTTCAATTAAAGTAAATGATAAAATTAATATTGATGCTATGGCTATATTAAATTGCGACATAAACAATCCTGTCAACAATTCATGGGCGCATATCCAATATATAAAAACATAACTCATCTTATTTAACGGTAATGTTTTTATTGCCCAATATAGCGACAAGGATAAAGCTAATAACCATGACAATAATGATAACCACATTGGCATTACAGCAAATGGAGCAATCAGACAAGCAAAGAAAGGTCCATAATGGTTTAAATCATTATATTCCGCAGGATATGCTTCGTATAGTGGAAGTTTCTCTATTGTATGAAAAAAAGAACCTCTGAATATTAAAAAGTTATTGTATTTACTTGGAAAATATTTTGTAACCCACGCAATAAGAGGCAATAATATCCACAATGAAAATATTACATCTTTTCGGCACAAAAAGTTTTTTATATTCTCTATTCTTGTTTTCATGTATAAAGATGATTAATATAAATAATTTTTAATCTAATTTCAGTACCGCAAGGAATGCTTTTTGTGGAACCTCTACTGTACCGATTTGCTTCATTCTCTTCTTACCTTTCTTCTGCTTTTCAAGCAATTTACGTTTACGGCTGATATCTCCTCCGTAACATTTTGCCGTTACATCTTTACGTACAGCTTTAACAGTTTCACGTGCTATAATTTTTGCTCCTATTGCTGCTTGTATAGCAACATCAAATTGTTGGCGAGGTATTAACTCCTTCAACTTTTCGCACATACGACGACCGAAAGGCTCGGCATTATCAAAGTGTGTAAGGGTTGATAGAGCATCAACTGTTTCACCATTTAATAATATATCAAGTTTAACAAGCTTTGATTCACGGAAGTCGTGTATATGATAGTCAAACGATGCATATCCTTTTGAGATACTCTTTAACTTATCGTAAAAGTCTATAACTATCTCTCCCAAAGGCAAATCGTATATCAACTCTATCCTGTTTCCTGAGATATACTCCTGTTTTATCAGTTCTCCTCGCTTGCCAAGACATAGAGTCATGATAGGTCCTATATAATCGGTTGTAGTAATTATAGATGCTCTAATATATGGCTCTTCTATATGGTCGATAAGGGTTGGCTCTGGTAACCCGGAGGGATTATGAACTTCTGCCATGTTCCCTTTTTTGTCATATACTTTATATGATACGTTGGGGACTGTGGTAATTACGTCCATATCAAACTCACGGTCCAATCGCTCTTGAATTATCTCCATATGCAACAAGCCTAAGAAACCACATCTGAATCCAAAGCCTAATGCTACAGATGACTCAGGTTGGAATGTTAATGAAGCATCGTTAAGCTGAAGTTTCTCAAGAGATGCTCTAAGGTCTTCAAAATCTTGTGGATCTATTGGATATACTCCGGCAAAGACCATTGGTTTTACCTCTTCAAATCCTGCAATAGCTTTGTCGCATGGACGCGCTATATGAGTAATGGTATCTCCAACTTTTACCTCTTTTGATGTTTTTATTCCTGATATAATATAGCCAACATCTCCTGCCGAGAGCTCTTTTTTAGGAACCATATCAAGTTTAAGGGTTCCTATCTCATCGGCTTCGTATTGCTTGCCTGTTGCTACAAATTTAACTTTATCATTAGTACGGATTGTTCCGTTTACTATCTTAAAATATGCTATAATTCCACGGAAAGGATTAAATACTGAGTCAAATATCAGGCACTGTAATGGTGCATCAACATCGCCTTTTGGGGCAGGAACTCGCTCAACTATAGCATCTAATACCTCAAGAACACCTTCTCCTGTTTTTCCGCTTGCTCGTAATATCTCCTCAGGTTTACAACCAAGTAGCGATACTATTTGATCTTCTACCTCCTCTGGCTGAGCACTTGGTAAATCAATTTTATTTATTACTGGAATTATTTCAAGGTCATTGTCTATTGCCATATATAGATTTGATATGGTTTGAGCCTGTATTCCTTGAGATGCATCAACTATTAGTAATGCTCCTTCACATGCAGCAATTGAACGTGATACTTCATATGAAAAGTCAACGTGTCCCGGAGTATCTATTAAGTTAAGGCGATAAACCTCATTGCCTTTTTTATACTCCATTTGTATAGCATGACTCTTAATGGTTATGCCTCGTTCGCGCTCCAAATCCATATCGTCAAGAACCTGATTTTGCAAATCTTTTCCTGATACGGTATTTGTATATTCTAAAAGTCGGTCGGCAAGAGTACTCTTACCATGGTCGATATGGGCAATTATACAAAAATTGCGAATATTCTTCATCTAATATATTATCATTATTATTACTTTGCAAAGGTACTACAAGAAAGTAAAAATGCCAAATTTGGGAACTATTTGAATTTAGTTTAATGGTATTTTGGTTTACATCTCTTTTTTTGTTTCCTTTGCGCTACATTTTTATTAGGAAATATAACCTTTATGAAATCTGTTTTCTTCTCAAAAGAATTTATAAAATGGGGATTAATAGGTGTTTTAGCCGTTATTATCCACTATGGAATATATCTACTCCTAAATATATTCATTCAAAAAGATATTGCTTTTACTATTGGATATGCGATAAGTTTCTGTTGTAATTTCTACTTAAACAGTGTATATACATACAAAAAAAGACCTACATTAAAAAAAGGAATAGGTTTTGGTGTAAGCCATTTTATAAATTATATATTACAAATATCTGTATTTAATATTTTTATCTATTTTGGTACTCCTGAAGAGTATGCTCCAATTCCTATGTATGCCATTACAATGCCAATAAATTTTTTATTGGTTAGATTTGTTTTCAAAAATAATAAAATATAAAAAGGGATTTATCATTTGTTGAAAAAATTGAATGTTTAGAGGTTGGGGATTAGCGATGTTTTTAGTATCTTCGCAATAATATAATTTTGAATTTTATGACTAAATATATTGGTGCTCACGTTTCGGCATCAGGCGGTGTTGAAAATGCCCCCTTGAATGCTCACAATATTGGAGCTACTGCATTCGCCCTTTTTACTAAAAATCAAAGGCAATGGATTGCTCCTCCTCTATCGGCAAAAAACATTGAATTGTTTAAAGAGAGATGTTTTGAATATGGCTACACCGCCGATATGATTTTGCCCCATGACAGTTATTTAATTAACTTGGGAAATCCTAACAACGATGCTTTAGCCAAATCAAGAGAATCTTTTAACGAAGAGATGTTGCGCTGTAGCCAATTAGGATTGAAATTACTTAATTTTCACCCGGGCTCTACTCTTAAACTAATAAGTATTGATGAGTGTATAGCTTTAATAGCTGAGAGCATAAATATTGCTTTGGACAAAACCGAAGGTGTTACTGCAGTTATTGAAAATACGGCAGGACAAGGTTCAAATATCGGTTTTGCTTTTGAACACCTTGCTGCGATAATTGATAAGATTGAAGATAAGAGCAGAGTTGGTGTTTGCATTGATACTTGCCATGCTGTTGCTGCCGGATATGATCTTATTTCTGAAGATGGCTACAACAAATGCTGGAAGGATTTTGATGAGATAGTAGGATTTAAATATTTAAGAGGAATGCACCTTAATGATGCAAAAAAGGGTATTGGCTCTCGCGTTGACCGCCATGACTCTTTAGGTTTGGGCGTTATTGGCAAAGAGTTGTTCTCAAGATTAATGAAAGATGTAAGAATGGATAATATTCCTCTTATTCTTGAAACTCCAAACGAAGAGATATGGGCAGACGAAATTGCATGGTTGAAATCGGAAGCCGGTGAATAATAATAAAATATTAGTTACAACGTATATATGGACGAAAAACAAAATATATTAGACAGACGTTATATGAGAATGGCCGAAGTATGGGCTGAAAATTCATATTGTAAACGACGCAAGGTTGGCGCATTAATCGTTAAAGATAAAATGATTATTTCTGACGGTTACAATGGTACTCCTGCCGGTTTTGAGAATATTTGCGAAGATGAAACAGGTCATACAAAGTCTTATGTACTACACGCCGAAGCTAATGCGATAACTAAAGTTTCACGTTCTAATAATAGTAGCGAAGGTGCAACACTATATGTTACCGCATCGCCATGTATTGAATGTGCTAAACTAATTATACAAGCAGGTATAAAAAGAGTTGTTTTTCTTGAATATTATCGCCTTAGCGAAGGATTGGATTTGCTAAAAAGAGCCGGTGTGGAGATTTGCTACGTAGGCGACGAAAAAATTGACGAATAAGTTTGTTATTTAATTTGTATGAAACGTTCTACTAAAATTATATATCCTATTCTTATTGCTGTTGCCGTAGTATTGGGTATTTATATTGGGAGATTTTACGACTCTTTACATCACTCCCCAATTGTTTACTATGGCAAGAATAAAATTGAGGGATTGCTATATTTAATAAAAAATCAATATGTTGATACTGTAAATATAGATTCTCTTACAGAAAAGGCAATTCCTAAAATCATAAGTGAATTAGATCCTCACTCTACATATATTCCTGCCGAAGATCTTGAAATGGTAAATAACGATCTTGACGGCTCTTTTAGCGGTATAGGTATTCAGTTCAGCATATTGAACGATACTATAATGGTTGTAAGTGTCATTCCCGGAGGTCCTTCTGAAAAAGCCGGTATTGTAGCGGGTGATAGGATTATTGCCGTTAATGACACCTCTTTTACCGGTAAAGATATTACCAACGAGAGGGTAATGAAACATCTTAGAGGCAAAAAAGAGAGTGACGTAAAACTTACTCTTGCTCGCCCTTTAAGCAAAGAGCCTATTGATATTTTGGTTACAAGAGGAGATATTCCTGTAAATAGTGTTGATGTTGCTTTCAGAGCAAATGATGATATAGGATATATCAAAATCAGTAAATTTGGCAAAAACACTTATAGCGAGTTTTTAAATGCTCTGGCAAAGTTAAGCACTGAAGGTACTCAAAAATTTATAATTGACCTTAGAGGCAATTCGGGTGGTTATATGGAATCGGCTATTAATATGGTTAATGAATTTTTGCCTGCCGGATATATGATTGTATATACTAAGGGTAACGCCTCACCTCTTAACGAGATATTCTCAAATGGCACAGGTCTATTTAAAGAGAACCAAATTGTTGTATTAATGGACGAATGGTCTGCATCGGCAAGCGAAATTTTTGCTGGAGCTATTCAAGATAATGACAGAGGTTTAATTATTGGCAGACGCTCTTTTGGTAAAGGATTGGTACAACAACAACTTCCTTTTAATGACGGCTCTGCTTTAAGGCTTACAATTGCAAGATACTATACTCCATCAGGAAGATCAATTCAAAAGGATTATAAAATGGGAGATAGTGAAAACTATGAGAAAGATTTACTTAACCGCTTTGAACATGGAGAATTTGACTCTAAAGATAGCATTCAAGTAAATGATTCTTTAACATATAAAACTCTTTATGGACGAACAGTTTATGGTGGCGGAGGTATTATGCCCGACATATTTGTTCCACGAGATACCTCATACTATAGTCCCTATCTTACACAAGTTGTAAATAATGGACTAATATATCAATTTGCATTTAAATATACTGATAATAATCGCGAAAAATTATCTAAGTTCGCAAGTGCAAAAGCTCTTCTTAAGTATTTAAAAGGTGATAATATTCTTGACCAATTTATATCTTTTGCATCGTCAAAAGGGATAAAGGCTCGTCCAATATATATTAACACATCAAAAAGAGAGATTCTAAATAGTATATACGCAAATATCACGCGCAATATGCTTGGTGATGAAGCATTCTACCCTATTGTTTTGATGAATGACGAAACATTCCTTAAAGCAATAGAGATTCTTAAGGAGGACAAAGGTTTTCCTATTATTGAAAATGAAAGAGAAACCGAAAATTAGGAGAGAAATAAGGTCTGAAAAACTTAAAATTGACGAAGGTTACAGATATGAGGCTTCATTGTCTGTAATGAATAAGATTGAAAGTTTGAAACAATTTAATGAGGCAAAAAGAGTTTTGCTTTACAATGCTCTACCAGACGAGCTACCGACAGAATGTATGTTAAATAGGTGGAGTAAAGATAAAGAGTTATTTTTACCTGTAGTAAAAGGCGAGGAATTGGTTATAAAAAAGTATTCGCCAGAATGTATGAAAGTTGGAGCTTTTGGAATTAAAGAGCCCGAAGGCGAAGAGATTAATATTGATACTATTGATTTTATAATTGTTCCCGGAGTTGCTTTTGACCGTCAACACAACAGATTAGGAAGAGGTAAAGGTTTTTATGACAGATTACTATCACAAAGTAAATCTTGTTTTGTAGGGATAGGCTATGATATACAAATTATTGATTCGGTTCCTACGCAACCTCACGATATTAAAATGAATTATATAATAACAGAAAGAGAGATACTATGAAAAAACATGTTTTGCTTATTGCCTGCTTATTTGTAGGATTAAGTGCGGTGGCACAACAACTTAGTCCGCTACCTATTGATGAGAATGTTAAGTATGGAGTATTGGAGAATGGATTAACTTATATTATCCGCCATAATTCCGAAACTAAAGACCGTGCAAATTTTTATATAGCACAAAAGGTAGGTTCTGTTCTTGAAGAGGAAAATCAAAGAGGATTGGCTCACTTCTTGGAGCATATGGCTTTTAACGGAAGCGAACACTTCCCCGGTAAATCAATGATTAACTATTTAGAGCGAAATGGTGTTAAATTTGGTAACGATCTTAATGCTTATACTTCATTTGACCAAACAGTATATAATATAGATAATGTACCAACAAATAGAGAAAATATCGTTGACTCTTGTTTGTATATTTTATACGATTGGTCTGCTGCAATATCGTTGGAACATGATGAAATTGATAACGAGCGTGGAGTTATTCACGAGGAGTGGCGTACAAGAAATACAGCTCCTCTAAGACTATACGAGGCAATGGCAAAAGTTTTGTTTAAAGGAACAAAATATCCTGAGAGAATGCCAATTGGAACAATGGACGTAGTATTAAACTTCTCATATCAAACACTTAAAGATTATTACAAGAAATGGTATCGTCCCGATTTACAAGGTATTATTGTAGTTGGAGATATTGATGTTAATGCCGTTGAAGCAAAAATAAAAGAGATATGGAGTAACAGAAAATTGGACGAAAACCGAGCAGAACGTAAATGGGAAGTTATCCCTGACAACGTTGAGCCTCTTGTTTCAATAGCTACAGATAAAGAGACAGACAGAACTGCTGTTTCAATATATTGCAAACACAAACAGTTAGACAGAGAGCTTAAAGCCACTATGCTTGGTATTGAAGATGCATACATAAAACTAATTGTAAGCAATGTCTTCAATCTTCGACTTTTTGATTTAACAAAAAAAGCAGGTTCTCCAATTAAAGGAGCTAAATGTTCTGATGGCAAAATGCTTGCTAATCAAGATGCATTTATGGTTGATGCTGTTGTTAAAGAGGGTGAAACTGCCAATGCTCTAAAAATATTGGCAACAGAACTTGAGCGATATCAAAGATATGGATTAACTGATGGAGAATATGAGCGTGCACGTGCAAATGTGATATCAGCATTTGAAAGAGAGTATAACGAAAGGGCTAAAGCTCCTAACTCTAAATATGTAAAAGAGTATTTGAACTTCTTTTTAAATGGAGGTTCTATAATGGGTATAGAGAGAGATTTTGAGGCTATCAAAAAATGTGCTGAGAAGTTTACCGTTAAAGATATTAATGACTACCTAAAAACCACTATAAGCGACCAAAACAGAGCCGTTATTATACAAGGTATTGAGAAAGAGGGTGTAACATATCCTACCGAGGCAGAGGTTATACAAATATTAGATGATATAAACAACAGCGATATTGAGCCATACAAAGATGACATGAGCGGTAAACAACTTTTATCAAAAGAGATTGTTCCAGGTAAAGTTGTAAAAGAGAGCTATGATAAAAAATTAGATACAAAAATATGGACTTTATCAAATGGAGCTAAAGTTGTTCTAAAAAATACCGATTATAAAAAAGACCAAATAATGATATTTGGTATAAGCAAAGGTGGTGCATATTTGTATGACAATAATATTAACGATGTTTATAACACTATTAACTTTGACGAGATTATTGGATTAAGCAAAATAGGTGGTTTCAGAACAAGCGAAATCATTAAGCTATTAGCAGGAAAACGAGCAAGTGCTTCACTTACACTTACTAAAAAATCAGAAGGTGTAAGAGGCGTAAGTTCTGTTAAAGATGTTGAAACATTCCTTCAAATGATGCATCTATTAATGACCGATATTACTCGCGATGACGAGGCATTTACAGCATGGATGGAGAAAGCTAAAGATGCCCTTAAAAATCTTGATGCCGACCCGGACAATGCAGTTGCAGACTCAGTAGCAATAGCTATATACAAAGGTAATCCTCGTCAAATGAATATGAAATTGGAAGATCTTGATAAAATAGACTACGACAGAGTTATTGAGATTTGGGAAGAGAGATTTGGAAACGCAGGAGACTTTACATTTAATGTAGTTGGAAATATTGACGAAGAGGTGTTGCGTCCATTAATTGAAAAATATATCGCTTCTCTACCCTCAACAAAGAAGAGAGAGAAGAGCGGAAACGATAGTTATGGAATGCGCCACGACGATTACTGTACTACATTTGACCGCGAAATGGAAAATATTGTTGGTAGTGTAAATTGCGGTTTTATGGGTAAAGTTAAATGTAATACTAAAAACCTCGCAATGATAAGTATTTTTGAACAAGTTATGGATATGGTATATACCTCAACCATACGCGAGGAGGAAGGCGGTACTTATGGAGTAGGAACTAAAGCTTTAATCTCAACAAATAACGAATGGTATTTCCGATTTGCGTTTGATACCAATGTTGAAAGTATGGACCGTTTGAAAGAGAGAGCTATCAAAGAGATGTATAAAGTAATTGATGAGGGCATATCTCAAGAGAAGTTTGACAAAGTTAAGAAGTATATGCTTAAAAAAGCCGACGACAATATACGTCGTAACAACTTCTGGTTAAGCAACCTTAATGAGAAGGTAATATATGGTTCAACTGATATTTTACAATACAAATCTATTATTGAAGATATAACACCTGAAGATGTTACAAAATTCATCAATAAAATATTCAAAAAAGCTCATAAGTTTGAGGTATTGATGAAAGGTGTAGCAAAACAATAGTGCAATTCTGATATAAGTTAGGTTATATTGATTGTAAAAAATATAAAAGAATACTCATAACATAAAAGTAATGAGCAATAGCACATTTTTATATATTGTTGAGATTATAGGAACTTTTGCATTTGCAATTAGTGGAATAAGAATGGCTGCCCGAAAGAGGTTCGACCTCTTTGGGGCATACGTCGTAGGGCTTGCTACAGCCATAGGTGGTGGAACATTACGCGATCTACTTCTTGACGTTACACCTTTTTGGATGGGCGATTCAATATATCTGATTGTAACAGGTGTTGCACTCCTTTTAGTTATCATGTTTCGCAAACACTTGCTACGTTTTGAAAACACATTCCTTATATTTGATACAATTGGTCTTGCTCTGTTTGTTGTTGTAGGTATCCAAAAATCCCTAACTCTTGATTACCCAATATGGATTGCCATAATTATGGGAACCCTAACGGGTGCTTTTGGTGGAATTATAAGAGATATTCTTGTTAATGAAGAGCCTCTTATATTCCGAAAAGATATATATGCATCGGCATGTATTTTTGGAGGCATTGTATATTGGATATCATATAGTTTAGGAGTTAACGATATTGTAACACAAATTTTAGCAGCAGCAGGAGTTATATTTACACGCATTGCAGCCGTAAGATTTAAATGGACATTACCTACTCTAAAAAGTGAAGAGGAGCAATAGTAGATATGAAGGTATGTATTGCTGAGAAACCGAGTGTTGCAAAAGAGATTGCATCAATAATAGGTGCAAATGCTAAGCGTGACGGCTATTACGAAGGTAATGGCTATTGTGTAACATGGACATTCGGTCATCTATGTACACTTAAAGAGCCACACGAATATGCCTCTGAATGGAAAAGTTGGAATATTAACACACTACCAATGATTCCTCCCAAATTTGGAATAAAACTAATTGAAAATAAAGGTGTTGAAAAGCAGTTTTCGGTAATTGAAAAACTAATTTCAACTGCAGAGTGCGTAATAAATTGCGGTGATGCCGGACAAGAGGGAGAGCTTATTCAACGATGGGTAATGCAGAAGGCAGGGTGTAAATGTCCCGTAATGCGTTTATGGATATCATCTCTTACTGAGGAGTCAATTAGAGATGGATTCAATACACTTAAACAACAAGACGACTTTAATAAGCTATATGAAGCAGGGTTAAGTCGAGCTATAGGCGATTGGCTTTTAGGTATCAATGCCACCAGACTATATACTGTAAAGTATGGTCAAAACCGACAAATTTTATCTGTTGGAAGAGTGCAGACCCCTACCCTTGCTCTTATTGTAAATCGCCAATTGGAGATTGAAAATTTTGTACCAACACCATATTGGGAATTAAAAACTGTTTATAGAGATACTACGTTCTCAGCGGCTAAGGGTAAATACGATAGCGTTGAAGAGGGGCAGAAGGCTTTAGATGCAATCGTAGGTCAGATTTTTACAATAACCGATGTTTCAAAAAAACAAGGTAAAGAGGCTCCGCCAAGATTATTTGACTTAACCTCATTGCAAGTTGAGTGTAATAAAAAATTCTCCTTCTCGGCTGACGACACATTAAAGATAATACAATCGTTATACGAAAAAAAATTCACTACATATCCAAGAGTTGATACAACTTTCTTGAGCGACGATATATATCCCAAAGTACCCAATATTATGAGTGCTTTAAATAAAAGCAATACATACTCGGCATATATATCAAAACTCAATCTGAACAAACTACCCAAATCAAAAAAGGTATTTGACAACTCAAAGGTTACCGACCACCATGCAATAATACCAACAAATGTAACGCCCGTAAATCTTAGCGATAACGAGCGTAAGGTTTATGACATTATAGTACGACGCTTTATAGCAGCATTTTTCCCCGACTGTAAATTCTCGGCAACAACTGTATTGGGCGAGTGTAATGGCGTTGAGTTTAAGGCTACGGGAAAAGAGATTACCGAGCAAGGGTGGAGAGAGCTATTTGAGAAAAGTAAAAGCGATGAGGATAGTCAGAAAGATGATGATGAAGATAGAATACTCCCATCATTCGTAAATGGTGAGAGCGGACCTCACACCCCTGCTCTATCGGAAAAGATGACTCAACCGCCAAAGCCTTATACCGAAGCTACCCTGCTACGAGCAATGGAGACTGCCGGTAAATTTGTAGATAGCGACGAGCTTCGCGATGCTCTTAAAGAAAACGGTATAGGACGCCCTTCAACAAGAGCTGCCATAATTGAGACCCTCTTCAAGAGAAACTATATACGTAAAGAGCGTAAAAGCCTGTATGCAACCAAAACAGGCGTTGAACTAATAGCAACTATTGGCGAGGAGCTATTGAAATCGGCGGAGTTAACAGGTATCTGGGAAAACAAGCTAAGAAAAATAGAGAAAAACGAATATAGCGGTAAAGATTTTATTGAGGAGCTGAAAGATATGGTAGTAAAAATAACTACCAATGTAAAGAACGAAGGTTATAAAGCAATTACCATTGAAGAGGTAAATAAAAAAGAGGCAGGAGAGAAAAAACAGAAGAGTAAAAACAACAAACCTTCTGAAAAGGTAAAAAAGGTTTCAAAGAGAGAAACAAAGCCTCAAGATATTATATGCCCTATATGTGGTAAGGGTACAATGATAAAAGGTAAAAATGCTTATGGCTGTTCAGAGTGGAAAAACGGCTGTAAATTTACTATCCCATATACCATATGCCCTGCTGATGCCAATATTGAAGAATTAAGAAAACATATAAACAATGGGCAACCAAGATGAATTATTTCCTCTTGTTGATGAAGAGGGTAAGGTAATAGGCAAAGCTACACGTAAGTTTTGCCATGGGGGAACAAAGCCCCTACACCCTGTTATACATCTGCATATATTCAACAATGACGGAGAGCTATATCTACAAAAACGCTCAATGAAAAAAGATATACAGCCCGGTAAATGGGATACAGCAGTAGGCGGACATATTGACTATGGCGAGGAGGTTGAAGTAGCTCTAAGACGTGAAGCAAGAGAAGAACTTGGAATAACGGATTTTAAACCTCAACTAATAACAAAATATATTTTTGAATCATCAATTGAACGAGAGTTGATAAACTGCTATAAAACCATTTATAATGGCAAAATATCGCCCGACCACGACGAAGTTGATGAAGGCAGATTTTGGAGCATTACAGAAATAGTTGAAAATATAGGTAAAGGTATTTTTACTCCAAATTTTGAAAGCGAATTTTTAAAGATAAGAGAGGTTATATAGAATTAGGACGTTGCTTCGCAACAATTATAAATTAGGAATGTTAATTGTTAATCCAATTAAAGATATAATAAAACGGAGTTGCACCTCAAAATGCAACTCCGTTTTAATTAAAAACTAAGGTACGTAGTCAATCCTTAAAAAGTATTTAAATAATTATTAATCAAATAAATAAGTGAGTAAATATTTGAAAATATCTGCAAGATTTTGTATCTTTATGGTATAAAACTTGCAGATTTTTATGTTAAAAACGACACCAAACAATTCTGGATTATTCTCAGATTTAGCAGATATGCTAAATCAAAATCACCCATTGTA
>JAGBHI010000032.1 GCA_017935575.1 Bacteroidales bacterium
AATAAATTATTACTGCATAATAGTTGCAAATTAAACTATTATCACCCTATTTGTTCCCTAATAGTTGTAAATAGATCTGTTATCGGAAATGTTTAGAGCATTCTGCAATCCAAGACAAATCGCTGCAATTCGGATTTTCCTTTAATAAAAATAAGGGTCGCCTGAAAGGACTGCCCTCTACAGGAAGTGTACAGTGAACATTCTCGTAATACACAGCCTGTCAATGTGATACAACAATTGGAAGTGAAACGATTTTGCAAACAAAACCGGTTATCGCTTTTCTGAACAGAAATTCAGGTAAAAACCGAAGACAAAAGCAGAGTTGAGAATCATCAAGGGCAAGAGAGAGATAAATTAAACTATACTATATGTTAAGCGTTATTTTGGGGGATAAACTATACTTAAATTTTGTTTATATCATTGCGGATATCCTAAGTAATAAAGATCTTGGCTACTCGTCATAGAGAGTTATTGTTTGTAGTTCTATAAATTTTTATTACCTTTGCATAAGCAAGGTATGTAGTTTGTGTTGAATAAGATATGAAACAGACAACAGAGGAGGCAATACTTCCGTTCAAGGTGTTAGAATTGGCGGAGATTATATCGGAGAAAAAACGACTATCATTGGAAGATGCGTTGTTTTATCTCTACAACTCTGATTTGTATCATGATCTGATAAACCCTAATCTCAAACTTTGGTATTACAGTGGTTCTCAGCTTTACGACTATCTCGAAGAGGAAAAATTTGACATTCGCAAACGCCCAGTAAACAAGGCCGAGGCACAATTTCTTGTTTTTTGCATAGAGCAATATCGATTGAGAGATAATCTTCCGTCTGCGGGAGTGTTGGCGATGTTCCAAAACTTAAAGTTAGATAGGTTCCTTACACGCAACTTTGAGGTGCTACACTCTCAAAGTACAGAGTATATCCTTCACGAAATTGATTTATTCATCAGAAAACGCCGATAGAATATGCTGTTATATCACGGATCAACAATGGCAGTACGCAAGCCTATCGTAAGCCGAGGTCGAGGCAAAACCGATTTTGGCAAGGGTTTTTATACCACGACTAGCCGTGAACAAGCTGAGAAATGGGCCCAAATCAAAAGAGATAGAATGGGTGATGAAGCCCACGCGATTGTATCCGTTTTTGAATTGGATGACGCTGTACTGAATAACCCAGCATATCATACAAGGCATTTTGACGGCGCAACGGCTGAATGGCTAGATTTTGTTGTCGGTAATCGCCGAGGTGAGGTGCATCACAATTTTGATTTGATTATGGGGCCCGTAGCAAATGACAGGCTCTATGCAACAATCACTCTTTACGAAAACGGCATATTGGATGCGAATGCTGCTATTGAGCAACTTAATACCCACCAGCTATTCGACCAATTATCGTTTCATACAACAAAAGCATGTAAACTTTTAACTTTTGTTGAAACATTCGAATTGTAATACAACTACATTGTAATATTATACTTAAGCAGAGGCAACACCTCTGCTTTTTTTGTGTCGTTGTCCAACCTTTTCGGTTGGATGTCACTATCCTTTTTATGAAGCGACCACAATCGCACAGACTTACATTTATGTTTAACAAATAAAACCAAGAACTATGGAAGTATTAACTATCGAACACAGCGCTTTTCAGCAGCTGATTAGCAAAATTGATGCAATGGATGAGTTCATCCGCAAAG
>JAGBHI010000033.1 GCA_017935575.1 Bacteroidales bacterium
ATCATTATCAGATGCAATGCACGATAAAATGATGGATCTCTTCAAAAAATATTTATTGGTTGGGGGTTTGCCAAAAGCGGTTGAAACATTTGTAGAAAGTCGTAATGTCGTTGAATTTAGGTCAATACAAAAAGAGACTCATGATTTGTACGGAATAGATGCCTCTAAATACGAAGCAGAGAACAATAAAAAATTAAAGGTTCGTCGTATCTTTGATATGATACCCTCAAATCTTGAGAACAAGAAAAAAAGAGTAATAATTAAGGATATTGAGGATAAAGATTGGAAACGTTCAAGTGACTATTTAGATGAATTTGAATACTTGATTTCTGCAGGAATAGCTCTTGAAGTAAAAGCAATTAGTAAGCCATCATACCCATTAGCAGAGAATAGTGGAAAAAATCTTCTAAAACTATATTTAAACGATGTAGGTATTCTATCAGGAATATATTATCGTAACAATATTAAAGCTGTAATGTCCGATATTCGTAGTATAAACTTAGGTTCAATTTATGAAACAGTTGTAGCACAAGAACTAAAGGCTCACGGTTATGATTTATATTATTACGACAATAAGAAAAATGGCGAGGTGGACTATTTAATTGATGATGTAGATAATCTATCAAACATTCCAATTGAAGTAAAATCAGGAAAAGATTATACTATTCATAGTGCATTAGATAAATTCATATTAAATAAAGAATATAATATTAAGCGAGCCTATGTACTATCTAACGAACAAAAAATTTACTCTGAAAATGGAATAACATATATACCCATATATTATATAATGTTCTTTCAGAATGACTCTAATGTAGTAGAACAATTTTTAGATTAAAGAACTTTCTCCATTTATAATAAACAGATTACATGCTAAATTTGAAGAGATAAGCAAATCTTGAAATAAAAGTTCTAAATAACTCAACTAAAGAAGGGGCTTAGGTCTCTTCTTTGGTTTATAATAGTGATAAATGTTTGAGGAAAGGTTGTAGCAGTATAACCATTTTACTTATTTACTCCCCTTTGAGGTAATCCTTTAAGATTCTCTCACCTGCTGTAAGATATCCAAACAAGTTTGATATTATTTTGCTCGCTTATTTATCTTTGCAGAAGATGAACTTCTGCGAAAATACTCTCGCTCGCGGTAAAAAATACTGAAGTAAACTTCGTATTTTTTGCTCACTTATTCGTATCTTTGCAGAAGATGAACTTCTGCGAAAATACTCTCGTTCGCGGTGAAAAATACTGAAGTAAATTTGTATTTTTCGTTCACTTATTCGTATAAGTGCCACATATATGCTATTGAGTTATAAAAATAGGGGAATTGTTGAGGCAGGGTGCGATGAGGCAGGACGTGGTTGTCTTGCCGGTCCAGTTTTTGCAGCTGCGGTTATTTTGCCCCCCGATTTTGAGCATGAGCTTATTAGCGATTCTAAGAAACTTTCTGAGAGCATGCGCTATAAGTTGCGCCCCGTTATTGAGGAGTGCGCCATTGCTTGGGCTGTTGGTGTGGTTACTGCCGAGGAGATTGACAAAATTAATATTCTTAATGCCTCTATTCTTGCCATGCATCGTGCTTTGGAACAGTTGAAGGTTCAGCCCGATTTTATTTTGGTTGATGGCAATAGGTTTAAGCCTTATGGCAAGGTGCCTTATTCTTGCGAGGTTAAGGGCGATGGAAGGTTTTTGTCTATTGCTGCTGCCTCTATTTTGGCTAAGACTTATCGCGACGACTATATGTTGGGTATTGATAAGGGGTTTCCGCAATATTTGTGGAGGGTAAACAAAGGGTATCCTACTAAGGCTCACCGCGAGGCTATAAGGGAGTTTGGCATTACTCCGCATCACAGAAAATCGTTCCAACTGTTGGAGCGTCAGTTAACTCTATTTTAAATTGTAGTAGGGAAGAAGATGTTTTTGTCTGAGTTAAAAACCGGCGATTCTGCCGTTATTCTTAAGGTTAAGGGACATGGTGGTTTCCGTCGCCGTATTATGGAGATGGGCTTTGTCCGTAATAAGCAGGTTAAGGTTATTCTTAATGCTCCGTTGCAAGACCCCATTAAGTACGAGATTATGGGGTACGAGGTATCTCTTCGCCGTAGCGAGGCTGCTATGGTTGAGGTTATTACTGAGGAGGAGGCTCTTAAATTAATTCCTGCTGATAGCGCTGTTTCTACTACCGAGAATAGGAGTATTGAAGATGTTATTACTCAGCGTAACAGGGAGATTACGGTTGCTTTGGTTGGTAATCCTAATAGTGGTAAAACGTCTTTGTTCAATGCTATTTCGGGTAGCCACGAGCATGTGGGTAATTATAGCGGTGTTACCGTCGATGCCAAGAAGGGCGAGTGTCGTTACAGAGGTTATAATTTTATTATTACCGATTTGCCCGGTACTTATGCTTTGTCGGCTTATACTCCTGAGGAGCGTTATGTTAGGGAGCATCTACAAAACGAGGCTCCTGATGTTATTATAAATACAGTTGTGGCTTCAAATCTTGAACGTAATCTATATCTTACTACTGAACTTATTGATATGGACGAAAAGATTGTGGTCTCGTTGAATATGTTTGACGAGCTTGAGCGCACGGGAGCTGTTCTTGATTATGATGCTTTGGGTTCGCTATTGGGCTTGCCCATGATTCCTGTTTCTACAAAGAGCGGTAAGGGTGTTGAGTGGTTGCTTGATACGGTTATTGAGGTTTATGAGAACACCAACTCTCAGATGCGACATATTCATATTAATAACGGTAATATCATTGAAGATGGTTTGGCTAAACTGAAGGAGGCTTTGAAGCGTAGCAGTGAACAGCTTCCTAAGTATTTCCCACCGCGTTATTATGCTTTAAAGTTATTGGAGCGCGATACGACAGTTGAGAAACAGCTTTCGTCGTGTCCTGATTATAATAGTTGGATTACTATTCGCGATCATGAGGTTCAGCATATTGAACGCGATTTGAACGAAGATATTGAGAGTGCTGTCACTAACCAGAAGTATGGTTTTATTTCGGGTGCTTTGAAGGAGACTTTCACACCGGGTAAGGTTGATGGTGTTGCTGTTACTCGTATAATTGATACTTTGGTAACGCACAAATTGTGGGGCTTCCCCATATTCTTTTTATTGATGTTCCTGATGTTCTACTGTACCTTTAGCCTTGGTGCTTATCCGCAAGAGTGGATTGAAGCTGGTGTTGCCTGGTTGAGCGAGTTTGTGGGAACCTTTATGCCTGAGGGTATATTAAAGGATTTGATTTGCGATGGTATCATTGGTGGAGTGGGCAGTGTTATCGTGTTTTTACCCAATATCATGATTTTGTATCTCTTTATATCTTTTATGGAGGATTCGGGTTATCTTGCTCGTGCTGCCTTTATAATGGATAAGATAATGCATTGCATAGGATTGCATGGAAAATCATTTATTCCACTTGTTATGGGCTTTGGTTGTAATGTGCCGGCTATAATGGCTACCCGTACTATTGAGAGCCATACAAGCAGGCTTATTACTATAATGATTTCGCCGTTTATTTCGTGCAGTGCCCGATTGCCTATCTTTATTTTGTTTATTGGTACATTCTTCCCAAATAATGCAGGGTTGGTTCTCTTTTTGTTTTATATTGGCGGTATTCTTATGGCTATTGTAACATCTAAACTTCTGCGTAGGTTTATGTTTAAGGAAGATGATACTCCGTTTGTTATGGAGCTTCCGCCTTATAGAGTGCCTTCGTTGCATACAACTGTTACGCACATGTGGGATAAGTGCCGACACTATTTGCGCAAAATGGGTGGTCTGATTTTGATTGCTTCGGTTGTGGTGTGGTTCTTAAGTTACTTCCCTCACGGAAATAGTGATAATGGCGAACCTAAGGCTTCGTATATGGAGCAGATTGGTAAGGTATGCGAGCCTGTTATGGAGCCTCTTGGAATGGATTGGAGAGCCTCTGTGGCAGTTCTTTCGGGTTTGCCTGCTAAGGAGATTGTGGTTAGTACTTTGGGTGTTCTCTATTCTGATGACAGGGGCGAGGAGCTTTCGGAGAGTGCTTTGTCAAAAAGGCTTGTTTCAACAGGCGGATTTAACACAGCTTCGGCGTTGTCGTTCCTTGTCTTTATTTTGTTATACTTCCCATGTATAGCCACTCTTATAGCTATAAAAAATGAGAGCAGTTGGAAGTGGGCAACCATATCAATGCTTTATAATACAGCAGTGGCATGGTTATTTGCCTTTATAACTTATAATATTGCTTTAATGATAATTTAAATGGGTGTTCAAGAGATAATAGTTACTGCCATTGGAGTATTAGTTGTTGCCTATATTGTGCGCCGACTATATTGTATCTTCGCAAAGCGTAATATTAATGCATGCGAGTGTTGCGATAAGAGTTGTCCCATGAAACGACAAAAGCGCAATAAAGGTGATAAAGAACCTGAGAAATAATAGGAGTTGATAAAGATTTTATCGTAAAAAATGGGAACAATTTTACAGCTTGCAATAATTTTTGCTTGTCTTGCAGTAGGGGAGGCGGTGGTTATGCTTACTGGGATAAAATTTCCGTCAAGCATTATAGGTATGTTATTGCTTTGTACTTTGCTAAAACTTGGTGTTGTAAAATATGAGAAGATTAAGGGGGTTGCCAATACTCTTATCTCAAATATGGGCTTCTTTTTTATTCCTCCGGGTATTGCCATAATGCTCTATTTTGATATTATCAAGGCTCAGTTCTTTCCTATAATTACAGCCGCTTTTATCAGCACCATAATTGTTATTGTTGTTACAGGCTGGGTTTATCAACTTTCAAATCGTAAAAAGAATGGATAATCCTATTGTTTGGCTTGCTATTACCTTCGCATTCTATTATGTTGCAGGGCTGTTGCGTAAAAGAACCGGTTGGGTGGTTCTTAACCCTATACTTATTACTATTATAGTTATTATATGTTTGCTTAAACTTTCTGATGTAACTTATGATACTTATCAAGAGGGTGGCAAATATATTGAGTTTTGGTTAAAGCCTGCTATTGTGGCATTGGGTGTGCCTTTATATAAACATCTAAATTCAATCAAAGAGCATTTTATCCCTATATTTTTATCTCAACTTGCAGGGTCGCTTGTAGGAATTGTTTCGGTTGCTGCAATTGCCGATGTTTTAGGCGCAACAAATGAGGTTATAATATCGCTTGCTCCAAAATCGGTAACTACTCCTATTGCTATTGAGATATCTTCTACTCTTGGTGGAATACCCTCTCTGACTGCTGCAGTTGTTGTTCCTGTTGGTATTTTAGGTGCTGTTTTGGGTTATAAAACCATGGAATTGGCAAGACTTAAAGATGATATTTCAAAGGGTCTTTCAATGGGAACTGCATCGCATGCTGTTGGTACTGCTGCTTCAATGGAGATTAATCCCATTCATGGGGCGTATGCTACTCTCGGTCTTATCCTCAATGGTATTCTTACCTCTCTGTTTGCTCCGTTTGTTTTAAGGATAATGGGATATTTGTAAAGTAAAAAGAGAGGCTGTCATAACAAAAAACTTGTATGACAGCCTCTTCTGTAAGGTTATTATTCTGTTATTAATTTTTCAATAATGAGATTAATGATGCCATTGTTTTAACTTGGCTTACAGTCTCTTCTCCTAAAAGCGAACTTATTTTTGTGTTATTGGCAAGTGTTTTTGTTGCCAATGATTTTAATGAAAATCCTTTAAGGTTTTTTATTTGAGATGTTGCTTCTTTTGCTGTTGAGAAAACATTCTTAGCTTTTGCTGATGCATCAGATATTTTTGTTGATAAAGAGTTTGCCTCTGCAAGTGCTGAAACTTTTGAAACGGCTCCACTCTTTACATTCTCAAGAAGTGTTGTCAAATCTTTTCCGTTATCTACAACATCATCGGTTAAATCGTACAATGCATCAGTATAGTTGTCAATAATATCGTTTCCTGTCTCTTTTACATTATTGGCTGTAAGTGATGCTAATTGACTTAATCTCTCTTGTGTAACTGTTAATGCCTCTTGTGCCGATGCCATATTTAATGCTATAAATGCAAGTATGGCTGATAAAACTACTTTCTTCATAATTCTTAAAATTTTCTTTATTATTTCTTTCCTTTACGAGTGGTTTTTTTTGCGGGTTTTTCTCCTTGTTCAGCAATTATCTTTTTGCAGTCATCAAGAGTTAGCTCCTCTGCTACTGCCCCTTTGGGAAGTTTATAGTTGCTTTTGTTATATGCTATATATGCTCCGTAACGTCCGTTTATGATTTGAAGAGTTGGCTCTTCTTCAAATGTTTTGATAATACGGCTGTTATCTTCGTCACGTTTTGCAACTATTAACTGACTTGCCTCTTCAAGAGTAATCTCTAATGGTTTATACTCTTTGGGAAGCGATGTGAACTTTCCGTTATGACGAATATATGGTCCAAATTTGCCGACACCTATTACAACCTCTTTGTCTTCAAATTTACCAAGTGTACGAGGTAAAGCAAATAGTTTAAGAGCCTCATCAAGTGTTATGTTGTTAAGGGTTTGCCCTGTCATTAGTGATGCAAAGATAGGTTTTTCCTCTTCGTCGGCTGTCCCTATTTGAACAACAGGTCCAAAGCGTCCAATTTTTACCGAGACTCTTCTGCCTGTTGTAGGGTCGGTTCCGAGTATTCTTTCGCCTACTTTATTGTCGGAGTGTTGCGCCGATGCATTTATAACTTCGGGGTGGAATGTCTCGTAAAACGATGCTATTGAACTATTCCATGTGTTATCTCCGTCAGCGATACGGTCAAACTCCTCTTCAACTTCTGCTGTAAAGTTGTAGTTTAGGATATCAGGGAAGTTCTCAATTAGGTAATCATTAACCACCATACCTATATCGGTAGGTATTAGTTTGCCTTTGTCTCCGCCAACGTTTTCGCTCTTTTCTGCTGATGTTATTTTGCCCTTTTTTAGGGTAATAATTTTGTATTGGCGTTTGTCTCCGCTTTTGTTCCCGCGTTCAACATACTCTCTTTGTTGTATGGTTGAGATTGTGGGTGCATATGTTGATGGACGTCCAATTCCTAACTCTTCAAGTTTATGAACCAAACTTGCCTCAGAATAGCGCGGTGGTGCCATTGTAAAACGCTCAACGGCTTCTCCCGAATATAGAGTCAGCATGTCGCCTTTGTTTACGATTGGGAGTACGTTGCTCTCGTTCTCTTTTTCGTTCTCTTCATCGTTTGATGTTTCGCCATAAAGATGTAGGAAACCGTCAAACTTTATTACCTCTCCCGTAATGACAAATTTCTCTTTTCCATTAACTGCCTCAACTCCTATTGTGGTCTTCTCAGTTTGGGCATTGCTCATTTGTGAAGCAACGGTACGTTTCCAAATTAGGTCATAAAGGCGTTTTTCTTGCGAATTTCCATCTATTTCCCGGTTGGCTATATATGTGGGTCTTATTGCCTCGTGAGCCTCTTGTGCGCCTTTAGACGAGGTGTGGAAGTTGTGAGGATTTGAGTACTTCTCACCAAATAGGTTTATGATAGTCTCTTTTGCTGTGTTTATGGCAAGTGATGATAGGTTTACAGAGTCGGTACGCATATAGGTAATGAGTCCTGCTTCGTAAAGGTGTTGTGCCACTCGCATTGTCTGAGATACGGTAAAACCTAATTTTCTGGCTGCTTCTTGTTGCAACGTTGATGTTGTAAAGGGAGGCGCTGGATATTTTTGTAGCGGTTTTACGGTTATATCTGTTACAGTAAACTCATCAGTAGATAGTTTTGATAGTAGAGCCTCAGCATCTGTCTCATTTGCAGGGCGGAATATCAATTCTCCCTTCATTTTGTTCCCGCCTGCATCTTTGAATATTGCAGTTACGCGGAATGATGCTTCGGGTGAGAATTTCTCAATTTCTCGTTCACGTTCAACAATTAATCGCACTGCTACTGATTGAACACGCCCTGCCGATAGTGCGGGTTTTATCTTTCTCCAAAGAATGGGAGATAGCTCAAATCCTACTATGCGGTCTAATACTCTGCGAGCCTGTTGTGCATTGACAAGATTTTCGTCAATTTTTCTGGGATTCTCTATTGCTGAGAGAATTGCATTTTTTGTTATCTCGTGGAATACTATACGACGAGTCTTCTCGGGAGTTAGCCCAAGTACTTCATATAGGTGCCATGCTATGGCTTCTCCTTCGCGGTCTTCATCGGAAGCTAACCATACCATATCTGCCTCTTTTGCTGCCTTTTTTAGAGTATCTACCACCTGTTTCTTATCAGAGGGTATCTCATATATAGGCATAAATCCCTTTTCAACATCAATGCTGAAATCTCTCTTTTTGAGATCGCGTATATGTCCGTAGCTTGATAGGACCTTGTACTCTTTCCCTAAAAATTTCTCTATTGTCTTTGCTTTTGCAGGAGACTCAACTATAACTAAGTTTGATTGCATAATCTCTTAATAGCATTTATATATTTTCGCCTTTTTGGCGAAGATACTCTTCGGCAACGAGCTTTAACTCATCGTACCACTCTTTGCCAAAGAATCTTGTGAGAGGACCCTCAAGAAATTGATAAACTCTTATGCCTTTCTCTGTCCCAAGTTTTACAGCTCCTTTACATATGCTCCTCTCATCATAATTTACAGCCGTGAATGTTGGGTATTGTGTAAGTCTTACAGGATATAAATGACACGAAACGGGTTTTTTGAATTTACATTTCCCGCTGTTGTAACCTATCTCTAATGCACACAGACATACTCCTTTATTGTCGTATGTGCAGAATACACAATCTTTGTTCCCAATAATTGAGGTAACAAGGTCTCCCTCTTCGTCAACATATGAAACGCCTTGTTTGTCAATTACCTCAACAGCCTCTTTAGGCAGATTATCAATTACAGCGGGGAGTGCCTCTTTTATGGCAACCTCTTCCTCTTGGGTTATTGGAGCCCCGGCATCTCCCTCTATACAGCAAGCCCCTTTGCAATCGTCTAAATCGCAACAGAAGTAACGTTCTATTACATCAAGACTTACTACTGTATCGCCAATTCTTATCACTCTATTACTCTTTAATAAGATTTTTACCACTCATCTCTGCAGGTTGCTCCAATCCCATTATTTTTAGAATTGTTGGTGCAACGTCTGCCAAAATTCCATTTTCAACTTTTGCCTCTTTGTTAGCTGTTACATAAACACATGGAACAGGATTTAGTGAGTGTGCTGTATTTGGAGTGTCATCGCTGTTTACAGCATTGTCGGCATTACCGTGGTCTGCAATTATTATTGCCTCATAATCTGCAGCTTTTGCAGCTTCAATAACATCTTTAACGCAAGCATCAACTGCTACAACAGCTTTTTCAATTGCTTTGTAAATTCCTGTATGTCCAACCATATCTCCGTTGGCAAAGTTTACAACGATGAAATCAAATTTCTCTGATTTGATAGCCTCTACAAGTTTATCTTTAACCTCGTATGCACTCATTTCAGGTTTTAGGTCGTATGTTGCAACTTTAGGAGAGGGGACAAGAATACGCTCTTCGTTATCGTATGGTGTTTCGCGTCCGCCATTGAAGAAGAATGTAACGTGTGCATATTTCTCTGTCTCTGCAATGTGAAGTTGAGTTTTGCCTTTGCTTGCAAGATACTCTCCAAGTGTGTTTACTACATTCTCTTTGTCAAACAAGATATGAACTCCTTTGAATGATGCATCGTATGGAGTCATGCAGTAATATTGCAATCCGGGAATTGTTTTCATTCCTGCCTCCGGCATATCTTGTTGTGTAAGTACAATTGTAAGCTCTTTTGCTCTGTCGTTACGGTAGTTGAAGAATATTACAACATCTCCCTCTTTTATTGTGCCGTCAAAGGCACTGTTTACAATGGGTTTGATAAACTCATCGGTAACACCTTCATCGTACGACTCTTGCATTGCAGCAACCATATCTGTTGCTTTTTTACCTGTTCCGTAAACAAGTAGGTCATAAGCCTCTTTTACACGTTCCCAACGTTTATCGCGGTCCATTGCATAGTAACGACCTATGATTGATGCTATTTTTCCTGCACTTTGAGAGCATTTTTCTGTTAATGCTTCAATAAAGCCTTTTCCGCTTTTGGGGTCGGTATCTCTTCCGTCCATAAAGCAGTGGATATAGCAGTTGTCTATTGCGTACTCTTTAGCAATGTCGCAAAGTTTGTAAAGATGCTCTAATGAACTGTGTACTCCTCCGTCAGAGGTTAATCCCATAAAGTGAATGTTTTTACCATTCTCTTTTGCATATGAGAATGCCGAAACTATTTCAGGGTTTTTAAGTATAGAATTGTCTTGACATGCTTTGTTTATTTTAACAAGATCTTGATATACTACACGTCCTGCGCCAATATTAAGGTGCCCTACTTCAGAGTTACCCATTTGTCCATCGGGCAAACCAACATTCTCTCCACTTGCTTGAAGTTGTGAGTTAGGATATGTGCTTATTAGATAATCCCAATAAGGAGTAGGTGTATTGTAGATAACATCTGCTTTATCGTGGTTGCCTATTCCCCAACCATCTAAAATCATTAAAAGGGCTTTCTTACTCATAGTCTTAATTATTTTGTTGTTATTATTGTCTGAATTTTGGTGCGAAGTTACGCTATTTTCTTTTAAACGCGAAGAGTTTTGTGCGTCAAAAATGCGTTTTCTGAATTCTTCATCGTTTAAAATCAGTTTATAGGCTTTTCTCGCTGCATTTTGTTGTGCCTCTTTTTTTGAGAAACCTTTCCCTCGTCCGCAAGGTATGCCTTCAATGTAAACTTCAAATTTGAAAACATGATGGTTCCCGCTTTCGGTATGGCTGTCAAGCAAAATATAATCAATATCTGCTCTGTTTTTTTGCCCCCATTCCATAAGTCGCGATTTGTAGTTCTCTTCCGTTATTGCTAATTTCTCCAAATCTACAAATGGGGTTATAATTTTTTCGTTAACAAATTTATAACATGTGCTATAGCCTTTGTCAATGTAAATAGCTCCAACGAGAGCTTCAAGGGCATTTCCTCCAATATGGTTATGTTCTAACGAGATATCTCCTGCGATAGATAAAATATCTCGTATATTCATCTCTTGAGCAATATGGTTTAAACTTTTTCTTTGAACAATACTCGCCCTCATATTTGATAAGAACCCTTCTCGTTCGTTAGGATATTTCCTATATAAAATATCGCTTATGATACTATCCAAAATAGTATCTCCCAAAAACTCCAAACGTTCATTATTAATCTTTTCTCCACTCTTGCGCGATACGTTTGCCGAGCCATGGGATAGCGCCTCTATATAGATGTTTATATTATCGGGAATAAACCCTAACACTTTATAGAGTAAAAAATAAGGCTTCTTACCCCAAAGAGTAAAAAGCCTTATCTTAGAAAATAGTTCACTTAACACTGCTATTTTACAAATTTTTTCACTATAAGACTTGCATTATGTCCTCCAAATCCAAAAGTATTTGAAAGGGCAATGTTTACAACTCTTTTTTGTGCTTTGTTAAATGTATAGTTAAGAGAATAATCAATTTCCGGATCTTCGTCTCCCTCCTCGTGGTTGATTGTAGGAGGAATAATGTCCTCTGCTACAGTTTTAACACAAATCAAGGCCTCCATAGCTCCTGCAGCACCAAGTAAGTGTCCGGTCATAGATTTTGTAGAACTAATGTTCAATTTCTTAGCATGTTCTCCAAACACCTCTTTAATAGCTTTTACTTCAGATATGTCTCCTACAGGAGTTGAGGTTCCGTGAATATTGATATAATCAACATCTTCGGGGTTAATCTCTGCATCAGCAAGAGCATTCTTTATAACCAATTTGGCTCCAAGTCCTTCAGGGTGTGATGCTGTCAAGTGGTGAGCATCAGCTGATAGACCACCTCCAATAACTTCGGCATAAATTTTTGCTCCACGAGCTATTGCGTGTTCTCTCTCCTCAAGAACCAAACATGCAGCTCCTTCTCCAAGAACAAATCCATCGCGGCTTGCACTTAGTGGACGGCTGGCTGTTTCAGGTGAATCGTTACGAGTTGATAATGCATGCATTGCATTAAAACCTCCGATACCTGTAATGTTTACTCCTGCTTCTGCTCCTCCCGAAATAATAACATCTGCTTTGCCAAGACGAATTAAATTAAATGCGTCTATTAATGCATTTGTTGATGATGCACAAGCCGAAACTGTTGCGTAGTTTGGTCCTCTAAAACCATAACGCATTGATATGTGACCTGCTGCTATATCGGGAATAATTTTGGGGATAAAGAAGGGGCTAAACCTTGGTCCTTTTTCGGGATTTAAGAAATATTCTCCTACTTCTTCTTCAAATGATTTCAATCCTCCGATACCTGCTGAATAGACAACTCCCACACGGTCTTTATTTATAGTTTCCATATCAAAATTAGCATCTTCAACTGCTTGAATTGCAGATGTTAGAGCCAATTGAGTGTAACGGTCTAATCTGCGAGCATCTTTGCGCTCAATATATTGTGAGGGATCGAAGTTTTTAACTTCGCATGCAAATTTTGTCTTAAATAAAGAGGCATCGAAAAGAGTAATAGGTCCGGCACCGCTTACTCCGTTAATAAGAGCATTCCATGTAGTTTCTACATCGTTGCCTAACGGGGTAACCGCTCCCAAACCCGTTACTACAATTCTTTTTAATTCCATAAATGTATAAAAGTAATCTTATTACTGTAGTTTAGACTCGATAAATTTGATAGCGTCACCTACAGTAGAGATAGACTCTGATTGATCTTCAGGAATAGTAATGTCAAATACTTTCTCAAACTCCATGATCAACTCTACAGTGTCAAGTGAATCAGCACCAAGATCATTAGTGAAGCTTGCATCTTCAGTAACTTCAGACTCAGAAACGCTAAGTTTGTCTACAATAATTGCTTTTACTTTTTCAGAAATCTCAGACATAATTTTAAGATTTAAATTAATAAATAATGTTTCTAATCAAATGCAAAGAAACAACTTTTAAAGTTCACAAAAAAATATTTGGCTATCAAAATTAACAGAATTGCACAATAGACCCCCTGTTGTGCAATTTTTTGAAAACTTTTAAAATAGTATATTTATATGCCAGATATTGTGTTATAGTTTAAACCCCAGACTTTTAAGTTGCTCTAATATTTCTCCTTTAATACCTGTTACTTTATAAGCACAAAATTCTCTTCTGAATGGATATTCAACTCTCAATTTTTCAAAATGAGATGGGTTATTTTTTAACCTTTCAAAATCTTTTGTAGGATTATAGCTGTACAAAACGGCATCTAAAAGTGGATTTTTTGACCCTGATAGATTAATAATGTTATTTTGTGGAGTTGCAGGCGTGGGAGAGAACTCTATTTCAGTTCCTAAAAATTTGGCAATCTCCTCAACAGAAGTTTTTGATCCGTTATATTTGCCGTCGTCAGAGTAGCCTGCAATGTGTGAAGTTGCGATAAATGCATCATCAATGAGAGGGGTATATATGCCGTTTGGCTCGTTCTCCCAAGTGTCAATAACAAAATCGCATATTTTACCTTCTGTTTTTGCTTGCAAGAGAGCTTTGTCATCAACAACTCCACCTCTTGCACTATTTATAAATAGTGGTTTGCGTGTTAATTTGTCAAAAAACTCTTTGTCGGCAAGATGAAAGGTCGGATATTCACCTTTCTTTATTAATGGGGTGTGCATGGTGATTACATCACAATGTTTTGCAATGTAATCAAGCGATACGAAATTATTGTTTCCTTCACGTTCTGCTCTTGGAGGGTCGTTAAGAAGAAGATTAAATCCTGCTTTTGATAGATAATCACATACGGCCTTCCCTACATTTCCAACTCCAACAACTCCAACGGTAAGTTTGTTTGGGTTAATACCTTTTTTATCGCAGTACAAAAGTAACGATGCTAATACATATTGTGCTACTGAATAGGCATTACAGCCTGGAGAGTTACGCCACATAATTCCGTTTTCAATGCAATAATCAGTATCAATATGGTCAATACCAATACTTGCTGTCATAATAAATTTACAGCTACTCCCTTTTAAAAGAGCAGGAGTACATTTTGTAGGTGTACGTATTATAAGTGCATCGGCATCTTTAATGGCTTCGTTGTCAATATTTTCGGCAGGAATGTATTCAACATTGGCATGCTTATCTATAACTCCTCTTAAATAAGGGATATGTGCATCAATTACTACTTTCATAATTTTTGTTTATTCAAAACAAAAGTAATCAATATCTTCTACTAAATAAAAAATAAATATTAAAAAAATTAGAGGGAGTCAAAATACAAAATTCTGAATTCAAAACTTTTAGTTTGTAAGTACCCTATTTTAAAAATTTGAAAACGGCAAAGAAAAGTCCATCTCAAAGCCATATTTTGGACTAAGAGATGGACTTTTTAATTCTTAAGTTTCAAATTGTAAGATTTTCAAAGTGGCATTTGCATTTTGACACAGCCTCTTCAGATTTATAGTTTATGTAATATCAAATATTAATATTATTTTAACACTTTTATTTTACATGCCTGCTCTATATATAGAATTATATATTAATAAATATATTAATAAAATAAGTCCGTTTATGATTATATAAACAGGTATTGAAAAATCAGCGAAAACAAAACAGCTATTTGTAATGATTTCTACTATAAATGTTATCCACGAAACAATACTTAGCATTATAAGACTTCTCTCTTTTTCTGCACAAATACCCATAGCTAAAGTAAGGGGTATCGTTAAAGTAATAAAGCTTCCAATGGTGATAACCCATTTTACGTCATCTACGTTGCAAATTTCGTAGCACGCATAGGCAAGAATCACACCTATTGCAATTGCAATAATTGTTCTTAATAAATCTACTTTCATAATCTTATAGTGTTTTTGGTACAGGTGGAGGAGCCAAAGCTACAATTTTTAATACTTCGGGTACAGACTCTATTGTCTTCCAACCACACATTCCTGGCATCCAAACCAATGTATTTTTATCTATCTTCTTTTGTGCAATTAAATGCATCATTTCTCCGTCGTTAAGTGGCCCAACAGGAGCATTATCTATTGCTACATAATAGACTTTTGATAAAACGGGCTGCATGCTGTTATCTACTCCGGGAATATGCATTGTTTTTATACTCTCATTCATCACATTTATCATTTGACGAGCCATTCCTAGACCCAATCCAAACTCAACCAAGCGGTCAAGCGAGAAAAAATCATTATCACTCATATCCTTATATTTTTTACTTTTGTGGTAATGGAGGAGGTTCAGAGCCCGGAACAGGTGGTGCAAAAAGTACTACTAATTCGGGTTGATTGCCTGCAAAGTCCCATGCAGACATTCCTTGTTTCCACACATAAGTTTGTTTTGTAATTTGGCCTACTTGCGCCATTTGTTGCATTTGCTGTATTGTAAATGGTCCACTTTGTACCCCATTTAATGAAACGTGATACATTACTGTTGGCATAGGTGGGGGTGCATTGAACGATTGTTGCATCTGTTGACCCATATTGTTCATCATGCCACTCATTTGCTGGCCCATAGCTCCGCCCAACATCATACCAGTCATCATACCGGCAGGATTTAAGCCGCCTCCTTGGCCGCCACCATTAATATCAATATTCCCCATTGAGCCAAGATTTTCTGCTGCTGCTTTAAGCACTGATGTTTGTTGATCGAGAGCATGAGCACCAATAAAGTTAGACTCTGTTTGAAGGCGTTGAGATCGTTGCGACTCCTCACGTTGTATTCGTAATGTTTCAGCCATATTCTCCGCATTGATACGTGAAGTTTCGGCAAGATTTTGAATATTAATCTCTGTTTGAGCATCAATTGTTTTTGTTTGTTGCTCAGCTGTTACTTTGCGTAGTTCAAGCCAACCTTCACTCTCTTTGTCAATCTCTATTGTGGAGATGTCACAACCGCGAACATTTACATAAAAATTGTTTTTCAACTCGGTTACCAAGTAAGATTTAACAATATCGCTTATATCCATTATTCTACGTTCAAGTTGTAAAACAGGTATTTGATAATCTGATGGAGCGTTTGCAACAACTCCTTTTACTCGTTTTACAACCGCATCTTTTATCTTACTTTTGAGATCTTCAATTTCAAAGTTAATCAAGCGGTAGTGTTTTACGAACTCCTCATAATCTTCTATATTGAACGTAATTGTTCCTCGTACTGCCACAGGTACTCCAAAATCTAAAAAACGAGGGTCATAAACATCAAAATATGGCAAGCCAAATCTTATTTGTATAACATTTGAGATATTGATGAAATATATCTCTGCTTGGAATGGAGTATTACCTCCCCAAGCAAGGCCCACCAATTGGGTAAGTACCGGGAAGTTTGCTGATTCTATTTTTTTGTCATGCGGACCTACAATAAAATCTTGCATCTCTCCTCCGGGTTGTGAATATACAAATACGGCAACCTCTCCGGATTTTACTCGCAATGAACTTCCGTAACGAATAGAATTCTCTTTTTTTGTAGAGTTAGCCTCGCCTGATGGACGCCATTTCCATACCAAATATTCTTGTTCATCACAGCGGATTACATCCATTAATCCGCCTTCTTTTTTACTACTAAAAAACCCCATAATTTAGTATTTTATTCCGTTTTTTGTTAAAAATTCTATTACAACAGGGTCGTTTGTTTGTAACGCACGACGATGCAAATTGTAATCATATCTCACAAATGAATTTGAATATTTACGATAAAATCGTAAAGCATCATCATTACTCATCTCGATATATGCTTTTAACACAAAGACCAATGATTCAATATCTCTTGTGTTGATATATTGCTCTGCCTTAGTAATATCTCCATTTGCAAGATATTTCTTTACAAAAATTTGTTTTATTTTGTTCTCAACTTCGGTTTTTCTTTTAGCTGAGGCATATGAACTACAGTTTTTCAAAAGCAATTCGGCTTCAATCATTCTATCCTTATCAACAAGTTGCTTTATCAATTGCACATAGTCATCAGTGATAAGAGAGCCCATTTGAGGGTATTTATTGATATATTTTAAAGCCTTATCTACCTTCCCATCAACGACGGCTTCGTTAAAGCGTATGGCATACTTTTCAGGTGAAGTATTTTTTGCCGGTATAATTAGGATTAAAATAAAGACTATCGTCAATATAAATAGAACTTTTGAGCGACTTGACATAAGATGCCACCAATTGAATATCTTTTTACCCGAAGCCTTTTTCAACTCCAACTCATAACGAGTTATGATGCTCAAATGTTTCTTATCTTCCTTACAAATTACTTTGGCTCTTTCAAAGACTTCGCGTTGTCTTGACCTCCATGCTAAAGAGATATTAGAGGTTTTTTCTAATGCCTTAGGCTGAATAAAGAACATAACATCTAAAATCTCATCTTTTAGGTGAGGAATTGGGAAATTACGTATAATCTCTATATATCGTTTGTTGTATTCTTTCCCGGTCAAAGAAGTTGCATTGAGGCTTTGAATACTGTCGTTAATATCCGACACTACTCGTGTGTTTATCTGCGTGAACGTATAACCGCAATCTGGGCATACAGCCACCATAGCCTCGCGTAATGCGCCACAAGCTGGACATTTGTTTATATATCCATTCATTGCCATATTATTCAACTTTTATAAAAACCAAGTGCTAACCTTTTCTGCCACATCAGTTACAATAGAGGGCCCCTTTTTTAAGAATAACTCAGTATTTTTCTTTACCTCTTCAAGTGCCATTTGAGATGCAAGAGAAGCATTGTCTGATTGACGCATTGCTAATTCATGGTTAAGATTCATTTTATCGCGTTGTAATTGTCGCTCCTCTGCCTCTACCATTACTTTGTATTCCCATTCGCGTTCTTTAACCATACGATTATAGGCTGCTATTTCTGCATAATGTGATTCAATCTGTTTTACAAGAGCATTTCCAGCCGCAGCACTACTTGATAAAGGATTAATATTTGCCAAAAGATCTATGCACGCTTTAGCTCCTTCTTTACTCTTGTTGGTACTCCATGCAGCATTTGCTTGGTTGTAAAATTTAGCTCCTTCAACATCAATTTTCTTTTGATATACTATTGCAATCTCTTTCATCGCTTTAGTATAGGCCTCTTTACATACATCAGGAACACTTGCTAAAAGGTTCATAGCTCCCTCGTAATCCTCTTTGTCCGAAAGTGATTTTGCCTCGGCAAGCAGAAAATCTATCTGAGAATTATAATATTCTATTATTTTTTGCTTACCATTATCAATAAATGTGGCTAATTCATTTTCACTTGCTTTTAAATTTTTAAAAGCGGCTAAATATGCGCGTTGGTCGTTTGTGCCAAGTCCTTTAACAGAATTATATGTGTATGTTGAAAATAGCTGACCAGAAATAGCATCTCCTATATAAATAGTTGTTGCCAATTCTACTGCTGTCATAGGAGGTGCGGTAGAAGTCATCTCCTTGTTTAGTAGGTTTACTGATGCAGTAATTACAAAACGAGGAGAAACTGTTGTTGATGCCATTCCATTTTTAGTAGCCATTTCTTTCAATTTTGATGAAAGAACTTTTCTAGCATATGATGGTATCCCCGACTCTTCAATAATAACAGGTGTTAGCGCAATCCTTCCTAAATCATCAGCTGCATTAAGATTATTTTGAGCAAAAGAGTTTTGTAGTGATGCTAATGCAAACAGAATTATAATAATTCTTTTCATAATGCTAATATTCTTTTTATTTACCTCCAATTACAATAGTTGCTTGACCAAGTCCTTTAGTCATAATTTTTGTTGTGATGCCGTATTTGTCGCGAAGCATTTTTGTTAAACCTCTAACCCATCTTCTAGCATCTATCGCTGTTCCTGATTCGTTAACCATGGGTATTCTTACATTACTGAAGACCATCATGTTCTCTGTTGCATTATCAGTAGTGAATTGACCTTTAACAGTATTGGCTCCAACCCAATCTTCAATTATGAATCCTAACTCTTCTCCATCAAACTCGCTCTCTAAATCGTATTCAGCATCTGACCAACGTTTTATTTGTAATTTTATTTGACGTCCATTCTCAAACCAATCGTTGAATTTGTTCAGCAATTGCTCATTAAAATTATCTAAATGCATTGTGACGCACTCCTCAAGTAGTACTGGAACTTCTGATGCATATGAGGGTTGACCTGTTCCTTGACAATTCGCAATTTGTTCATCGGTATAGGCGTCAACACCAGATAAGTTAAAAGTTAATGAAGTTTTTAAGCCTATGTTTTTAAGCCAATAAACTTCTAACCATATATCAGCTTTTGCTGTCTTTCTTAATTTGTCAATAGGGCTTTCTTCAACTCCTGCTCCGCCATCTTTAGACGACATCATCATCTCTTCTGTTGCTTCATTTTGTAGAGATTGTAGTGCTGATGACATCAAGCGAAGGTCAAAACCTCTATCAGACATCATTTGTCCAATTTTTGCTACTACTAAATGTAGCTCATTAGATGTATCAAATGCTTTTTGATAGTCAGGAATAAGCATCTTTTGACCCATATTATCATACTCAACCATGAAATTATTTTCTTGGCACCAAGTACGTGCAGGTACTACCATCAATGATGGTTTTTTGGCCGGGCCTTGACTAACAGCTGGCGTAATAGCTATAATTGCAAAGATTGCAATTAATATGCAACGTTTCATATTTTTAATTTTAATTAAAACCATGGCTAAGTGATTTGATGATACCACATTGCTCAAGATACTTTCTAAGAGCAGCTATTTCAACCATAACGACAACACCAACTTTATATTTCATATCTTTTTTGCCATAGTTGATAATATCTGCTAATCCGCTATTAGATATTCTTGCGAAGCGTTTGTATTCTCCACCTTCAGCAAAGAATTTTTTAAAGAAATCAGCATGTTTCTCTTCCAATATAGGATCTTGTAATAAAGGTTTTAGCGGTGTTATGCGTTTTTCTTTATTTGCAGGAGCTCCTTGAAATACAATTGCGTGGACAGCGTTCTTTTTAGCTTGCTCTTCAGCAATAAATGTGTTTTTTGAAAAGCTCCATACTTTTAATAAATAGTTACCTGACGCATTCTTTGCGGTAGTCTCTACTTCATAGTTCCATGTGGCAGTATGTTCGTCAGCTTTCTTTTTTTGGCTTTTTGTGCCAGCACAAACAGTATTACCTGCAATAAGTAATACCAATACGAATAGGCTTAATATCTTTTTCATATATTATAGTATAAATAGGTTTATTATTTTTTTGTTTGGCGAATTAACATTCCTGGTGCTGCATTTTTAGGCACTTTACCTTTGAAAGTTGTAAATGTATTTGTTGATGCATTTTCATCATCATTATCTTCACCCATATTATTACCTACGGTATCTACTTTAATTTTTCCTATAACTTTATATGTCTCTTTTTGAGTTTTTGGATCAATCTGACGCATCAATATTTCATATTTGTCTCCCTCTTCTATGCACTCTTTTGTTCCAATATTTGCAGTCATATTTGGCTCTATTGTTGCCAATGGAGTCTTTGTACGGAATACTTCGTATTCTCTTTCAAGTTTAGATAAAACTTTGTCCAATGCTCTAGATGTTGCTTTCTTAACAGCTTCTTCTTGTGAATATTTTTTTGCTGCTACCGAGCAATAAGCTTTTTCGCTACCAATGTAATCTAACTCAAAGCAATCAAGAGCGTTAAATTTTTCAATTTCTGGAGCTTTGTTAATAGCGTTAAATATCTCTTCATTCCATCTTAAACGATATAGATATGTTGTTGAATATACAAAATATCCTCCTCTTGCAGTAATTGCCATTCCTGCTCCCTCTGCGGCTGTCATAGCTATTTGTTGTGCTGTTGGAATAGGTATTAAGCTTGCTGCCATTTTAGCGTAAGCTACAACTTCAGCAGCCAAATCTTCTGCTGATAAATAGCGGAAGCGTGTTACAGGTACGAATGTATTTCCTACGATTTCATCTCCTCCGTTATCCATAAGGTATTCTATAGGTGAGCGTCCTGTTGTTGCTTCTTCAGCTGCGACTTTTTCAAGTTCAGTGGCATTCCATGCAACTCGTTCATGCAATAGGTTAGTGTTGATAGTTGCGTTATCTGGATTATCTGCACCCCACCATCTTGCCATTAATTTTTTAGCAAATTCTTTGTCTTGCAAATATTTGTATGCAACATAAGGAGCCTCATCTTTGTTTGGGTCAAGAGCAAGAATTTCTGCTGCATAATCTTTTGCAATATTAGCTATAGCTGATTGCTCCTTTTTTCCTGTCAATGCGTTATATGCCTTTTTGTCGGCATCAGTAACTGTTACGTCAGAGTATGAGAATGTGCATATTGATTTATCAATACCATGATCATTATATTTTGGGGGCATAGGATTATTAATAAATGCCTCTTTTACTAATCCTGCAACAGATGCATCTAAATTTGGATCTTCAAGCATAACCATGCAAAGTGAGCTACGACGATATTGCTCTGAAATTTCTCGTTTTTTAACTTGTGCGGTTAAACTGAATACAGAAAGAGTTACAAATAAAACTCCCAAAAACAAATTCTTTTTCATAATTTCGGTTTATTAAAAATTAATATTGTTGATATAAATTATTATAATTGATTCATACATAAAATCTCTTCCTAAGAGACAAATCATGCAATGATATTATATTATAATTTAGATATTTGGAGTTTTATATAAGTATTAAATTTTGAATATTTATATACATTTTGTTGCATAACTTTAAAAAAATTCAGATAATTGTGTTTCTATTTGCAATATTTTATATAATTTCGCATTGCATGATTTGTCTCTTAGGAAGAGAACAATCTTTTTATTTAATCTCACTCTCGATGTATAAATGGTTATAAATCCTTTAAGATTTTCAAATTAGCATTATCAACTATTTTAGTGTCAAGAGAAGCTAAGTATATTTGTGTTGTTAATTCTGAATTATGTCCCATACCCTCGCTGATTATGGATATTGGTATGTTTTTATCCCTCGCTATACTTGCCCAAGAATGACGAGCTACGTACATTGTTAATGGGAGTTGGCAACCTATTTTTATGCCTAATATTTTAAGTTTCTTATTTATTAAATACATGGCATTCTGATATTGTCTCCGTTCATCTTTATTAGTGGGTTTTATGATTGGAAGCAGATATTCCGATAGAGGATTATTATATTTACTCACTATCTCTTGCATACATTTTTCCCAACGAATAAAAAGTTGTTTTCCTGTCTTACGTCTATAATATGACAGAGTACCATTTGATAAGTTGATTTTTTTTAAGTAGGCCATATCAATAAACGACATACCTCTGGTATAAAACGAAAATAGGAACATGTCTCGAGCAAAATCTTGTGAGGAATATGGTAATAGGTCAAGAGTTTTAATTTTTTTAATTAGTTCTAATGAAATTGCTCGTTTTTTTGTCTTGTCAATACCTGTGTAAACGTGTTTAAATGGTTTTAGATCATAGATCAGCTCCTCTCTCACAATCCTATTATATACGGCTCTCAATATCCTCATATAAAATGAGATGCTGTTTTTAGTTAGCCATTTTTTAGATAAATAGGCTTCGTACATTTGCATCATTGACGAATCAATTTCTTCAAACAAAACATCTTTGCCTTCTCGAAATTGCATAAAACTTTTTAAGGTTGAGATATATGTTTCAGATGTCCGATACTTTCCTATTTGTCTAAACTGCTCAATAATTCTCTGCATATAACTGAATAACGATAGCTCATAAGCTCTTTCTTTAAATGCTAAAATAATATCATCAGCAGTATATTTTATATGTTTGCTATCAAACCGCTCTATTATACATTTAAATCTTTTAATATCCCAATCAATAAGTTCTTCTATTATTTTTAAATGATTTCTTCTGCCTTCATTGGTTGTATGAGGCTCTTTTGCTCGCTCCTTCCACTCATATTCAAATAATTGATAATTGGTCCTTAAATGCCGCGATACACGGTCTTTAATTACTTGATAATAAACTAATCCTTCCTTGCCTGATACAATTGAGGTTCTAAATCTTACTTTTATGGTTGCCATAGTTTTGTAATTATAAAAAAAGAAAATAACAACCAAATAGAGTGCTTAAAATTGTAAAATTGTAAAACATTTATTTACTTTGCAAAATATAACATTGAAAAAATAGAAGAACTGATATGACCTTTACTGAGAAAAGCAACCGAATATTCTGGAACGTATGTCTTGATTATCATAAACATGATGATGTTGATGCTTGTATGCAAAACCCATATGAGGCCTCAACAATTGAGTATTCATTATACAAGAAGTGTTGGATTGATGCTGTACAATGGCATCTTGAAGATATAATACGTAATCCCGAAATTGAGCCAATAACAGCTCTTTACATTAAAAGACGTATTGATAAGTCAAATCAAGACAGAACCGACTTGGTGGAGGCAATAGATAGTTTTTTCCGTGATAAATATAAAGATGTTAAGGTCTTGCCAGAGGCAACAATCAATACCGAAAGTCCTGCATGGGCTATTGACCGTTTGTCAATTCTTGCATTAAAAATTTATCACATGCAACAAGAGGTTGAGCGTACTGATGCTTCTGTTGAGCACATTGCAAAGTGTAAAGCTAAATTAGATGTCTTATTGGAACAGAGAGTTGATTTGTCATCGGCAATTGATACTCTGTTGGTCGATATAGAAGGGGGTAGAAAATATATGAAGGTATATCGTCAAATGAAAATGTATAACGACCCCGAAACAAATCCTGTATTGTACGGGAAAAAATAAAAGGGCAATGAGTAAAAACCCCGAAAAAATCCTTGTCATAAGATTATCGGCATTAGGAGATGTGGCAATGGTTATACCTGTGCTATATCCAATATGTCTGTCAAATCCTCATAGAAACTTCACCATTATAACCTCTCCGATGGCGGCTGAGCTATTTATTGACTTGCCTAAAAATCTGGAAGTTATAAAAATTGATACAAAGAGGGAGTATAAAGGAATTAAGGGTATTTTCTCTCTATTTAAGCGTTTGCGCAAGCAAAGATATTCGGCAGTTGCCGATTTACACGATGTTTTAAGGTCTAAAATATTATCACTGCTTTTTAGGCTTGTTGGTGTAAAGGTTGTAGAAATAGATAAAGGTCGTGCAGAAAAACGAGCTATAACAGCAGATAATAAAACCATCTTTAAACAACTTAAAACCTCATTTGAGCGTTATGCTGAGGTTTTTGAGAAATTGGGTTTGAAGAGCAATCAGGAATTTGACCCTTTTGAAGCACCAACTTCGCTCCCCGATTTTATTAATACTTCAAATGAAAAACTCCTATCCATAGGGGTGGCACCAATATCAAAGCATCAGGGCAAGAACTATCCATTACAAAAGATGAAAGAGGTAGTTGATTCTTTAGTGAAGAGCGGGAAATATAGAGTATTCTTGTTCGGTTCTCCTTTAGATGGTGAAATATTAGATGGCTGGCAAGATAAAGAGGGTCGTGTAGTATCTCTATGTAATCGCAAATTGGGCTTAAAAAAAGAGATGTCTGTTATAAAAACGCTCTCTCTTATGGTGTCGATGGATTCGGCAAATATGCATATAGCATCTTTGATGGGAGTTCCTACAATCTCAATTTGGGGAGCAACACACCCTTATACAGGATTTTTAGGTTGGGGCTTAACTCAAGATTCTGTTGTGGAGCGAGAGGATTTGCCATGTCGCCCCTGTTCGGTGTTTGGAAACAAACCTTGTCGTTTAGGAGATTACCCATGTTTGAATATTGATGTGGACTATATCGTTAACAGAATTGAAAATCACATAAAGGAGGTTTGATTATGAAGTTAGTAATAAATAAAACCTTTGAAAATATAGAGGAGTGGTGTAAGTCGTTACCCCATATTTTTGAGCAAGAGGGAGAACTTGTATATCATGCTCGTAATACTCTAAAAAAATTGCAATTACCAAATGGAGAAGAGGTGGTTGTAAAAAAGTATGCAGTGCCAATATTCGTTAATAGAATTGCATATACATTTATCCGTGAGAGTAAACCTCGCAGGGCATATGAAAATGCCGTAAAATTGTTATCTTATGGGATATCAACACCAATACCGGTTTGTTATATTGAGATAAATTCTGGAGGACTATTCAAACAAGGTTATTTCGCGTGTATGAATAATCCTACACCAAATATATTACGTGAATTTGTTGATGGAGTGAATAATGGTGAAAATATTTTAAAGCAATTTGCCGTATTTACAAAAGATATGCACGACAAGGAGGTTTTACACCTTGATTACTCTCCAGGAAATATAATATATGAACTTGATAAAGAGGGTAAGGCTGTATTTTCACTTCTTGACCTTAATAGAATGAGATTTGGCAAACCTATTTCGCGTAAAGAGAGGTTGTATAATTTCAGGCGAATGTTCCGTAGCGAAGAGTCGTTGGCAATACTTGTAAAGGAGTATGCGCGCTTATGTGGCTGGAACGAAGAGGGAGCTGTTGCAGAGGCGATAGAATATTGTAGAGAGTTTTGGCGCAAGAAAGATAGAAAAAACGAATATAAACGTCGTTTGCGTGAGAGAAAAAACAGAAAATCATAAAAAGTGATGGATCAAGATTTTGATATACGAAATATTAACGCATACGAAGAGAAAGATACCGATAAGGTGTTGCGACCTCTGAGTTTTGAAGATTTTAGCGGACAAAATAAAATCATTGAAAACTTAAGGGTGTTTGTTGCTGCGGCAAAACTCAGAGGAGAATCGCTTGACCACTTGTTGTTGCATGGACCTCCGGGATTGGGAAAAACAACACTTGCAAATATAGTTGCAAACGAACTCGGCGTAGGATTTAAAGTAACATCAGGTCCGGTATTGGATAAACCCGGCGACCTTGCAGGATTACTTACCTCGCTTGAACCTAACGATGTGCTTTTTATTGACGAAATTCACCGTTTAAGCCCTATCGTAGAGGAGTATCTCTATTCGGCAATGGAGGATTTTCGCATTGATATAATGATAGATAAGGGTCCCAGCGCACGTTCAATACAGTTGAGTCTTAACCCCTTTACCCTTGTGGGAGCAACAACCCGAAGCGGTTTGCTTACAAGCCCTTTGAGAGCTCGTTTTGGTATAAACAGCCATTTGGAGTATTACGACCATAAAACACTTGCAAATATTATAAAACGCTCTGCAGGTATTCTAAAAGTGCCTTGCACTGCCGAAGCGGCAACCGAGATAGCTCTGCGTAGTCGTGGAACTCCACGTATAGCCAATGCCCTTTTACGCCGAGTTCGTGACTTTGCACAGATAAAGGGTAGTGGAGAGATAACTCTTGAGATAGCCCGTTTTTCGTTGGAGGCGTTGAATATTGACAAGTTTGGCTTAGACGAAATTGACAACAAGATACTTACCATAATAATTGATAAGTTCAAAGGAGGTCCTGTTGGTGTAAATACAATAGCGACAGCGTTGGGCGAGGACTCAGGAACTCTTGAGGAGGTTTACGAACCATTCCTTATAAAAGAGGGCTTTATAAAACGCACTCCTCGCGGACGCGAAGTAACCGAGTTGGCATACAAACACCTTGGGCGTACTCCTGCGGCACAACAAGGGACACTATTTGAATTGTAGAACTATCACCTACGCAAAATGTCAGGGTTAAAAAGTTTGGCAAAAGATACCGTAATATACGGCTTGAGCAGTATATTGGGCAAGTTCCTTAACTGGTGCTTTGTATTTTTGTATATAAACGTACTGAAATCGGCATCGGATTACGGAATTGTAACCAACCTCTATGCCTATATGGCTCTGTTGCTGATACTCCTTACCTATGGAATGGAGACAGGATTTTTCCGTTTTGCAAACGATAAGGAGTGCGACAACCCAATGTCGGTTTACAGCACTACGCTAATATCACTTGCTACAACATCAATACTATTTATAATAGGAGTAGCTATATTTTTAAACCCTATCTCCGCAATAATGGGGTATCCCAACGGGCAGGCATGTATAATGATGCTGGCAATAATAATAGCCATTGATGCCTTTATGTCGTTACCCTTTGCCTATCTTCGTTACCAGAAAAAAGCATTGAGGTTTGCCACACTAAAGCTTATATCAATAGCATTGAATATAGCTCTTAACCTCTTCTTCTTCCTGTTATGCCCCTATATCTATAAACATAACCCCGAAGCAGTATCGTGGTTCTTCTCGTACGATAAATTGGTATATTATATATTTGTATCAAACCTTGCAAGTTCGTTTATAACATTGCTTTTGTTAATCCCCGAACTTAAAGGATTTAAATATACTTTTAATCCTGCGCTATGGAAACGAATGATTCGCTACTCCTTCCCAATCCTTATATTGGGAATAGCAGGTATTATGAATCAGACTTTCGATAAGATGTTCTATCCCCACTTGGCAGCCGACAGACCTGCCTATATGGAGGAATTGGGCATATACGGAGCAGTATTTAAAATAGCCATAGTAATGGTAATGTTTACACAAGCATTCCGCTTTGCTTATGAGCCATTCATATTTGCCAAAAACAAGAGTGAAGGAGGTGATGCAAAAGCAATGTATGCATTGACTATGAAATACTTTATAATAACCTCGCTACTGATATTCTTGGGAGTGATGTTTTATATAGATATAGTGTCGTTTATAATGCCTGCAACCTATTTTGCAGGAATAAATATAGTGCCTGTTGTAATGATGGCGGAGGTATTCTTTGGCGTAATATTCAATCTGTCGTTATGGTACAAACTTACCGACCGTACACAGTGGGGAGCATACCTCTCAATATTCGGCTTTGTCATATTGGCAGTAGTCAATATAATATTTGTTCCTGAGTATGGATATGTAGCTTGTGCATGGGCATCGTTTATATGCTATTTGGCGATGATGCTCGCATCGTACTTTATAGGACAACACTATTTCCCAATTAAATATCCCATAAAAGAGATTGCCCTATACACTCTACTTGCGGTAGTGCTTTATGTAGCAGGTATGTATGCACCAATAGAAAACAATATTCTCAAATACACACTGCGTACAATATTACTTCTCGTTTATTTAGTGGCAGTAGCAAAACCTTTGCTTAAAGGCAGATTAAGAGGTTGAATATTTTTATTTAGGAGTGTTTCTATAGTATCAACTATTAAGATATAGCAAAAAAGAGGACAACTTTTGTTATCCTCTTCCTTAAGAGATCCGCCTGGGGTCGAATTTTTGTATTCAATTAAAAAACTAAGGATATAAATACAAAAATCAACGAACAAACGGAGTTGGTGTATTTCAGAAGAATGAAGAAATACGCAACGACCGCAATCTGTTTGTGAGTTAACTTTTCTGTGAGAGCCACAGGCAATAAAAAAGAGGACAACAATTGTTATCCTCTTCCTTTAAGTGATCCGCCTGGGGCTCGAACCCAGGACCCCAACATTAAAAGTGTTGTGCTCTACCTGCTGAGCTAGCGAATCTCCCTTATTGTGCATTCGTTTTCCGAAATGCGTTGCAAAAGTAATACATTTTTTATTACCTGCAAAATATTTAAGGATATTTTTTATAATATTTTATGCTATCAGCTGATTTTCAGCAAACTATTTTTTGTAATTATATCAATAAAAATTATCGTTCTTATATAAATATTCAATTATTTGATGAATATTTTGGTATTTGTATTTGCAAATTCAGAAAATGCTATTATCTTTGCACTCGCTAAAGGTTAAGGCACGAGCCAAGGAAGGATGGGTGAGTGGCTGAAACCAACAGTTTGCTAAACTGTCGTACTCGTATGGGTACCGGGGGTTCGAATCCCCCTCCTTCCGCAGCTGTTTAAAGAGTTTGAATACGTTCAAACTCTTTTTTTATATCAAAAATTTTGAGAAACTTGCTTGCAGAAAAAGTAATCCTTAAATTTCGCCTTTCTCTTCGTGAATTTTAAGTAATCGGTTAAAATCGTAGTCGCTCCTTATTTTGAATAGAATGCGTTTAACTATCTTGTGCATATCTTTCCCTTGGCGATAGTCGGCATTACATATAAAATTTACTCTATCCTCTTTTATCAGTTTCTTAGCTGTTTTTTGTTTCTCTTTTGTTCCATATACAGCAATGGAGTGTCCGCCATAATCTTTAACCATCTTCATGCTTGGAATATCGGTCTCTCCGTCTCCAAAATATATCATATGTTCAAACGGAACAGGGCGTTTCTCTTTGGGAATATATTCGTTTATCTTTATATTATCGCTAATCTCCTTAATCCCTTTGTTTATTTTGAAAAGGAACTGAGTTTTTCCGGTATAATCAATGGCAACACCGGGCCAATATGCAACTCCGTTAACGTCGTATAAGAAAGGGTAAGCCTCCTTCCGCTGTATAGCCTCCATGAATCTGAAGAATCCATTCATGATAGGTTTGGTACCAATAGCCGGCAGACCTTGGAAGTTGTCACGTCCCATGCCCCAGGTGCCATTATTGGAAGCAAGTTCGTGAGTTTGTTGAATGAGGCGAAAGTGAATGCTTACGTAGCTATAGATAAACTATTAGAGTTTTTGAAAAATTGAAAGGGGTGAGAGGACAATATTAAATTTAGGTGCGGATCTTCTACTTTTCTCAAGCGGAAAATTCGCACCTGAATATATATGGAGCATTTTGGAACTGCTTCTTGTGCTTTGCAGGCAAAAAGTTTCAGATGTAGTACTCCATCATCTCTACCAACCCGGCTCGCAGTGCAAACTTAGTAGCCTCGTAGATATTGTTTACCTCCAATTTACGGAATATGTTCTTTTTGTGAGTGATGATGGTATGGATACTTGACACACGTATGGTAGCAATTTCCTTCACCGTCTTTCCTTGAGCGATAAGGCGTAATATTTCCAATTCAGAGGCTGTAAGTTCTGTTTGAGTATCTCGTTTGTATGGACTGGTAGCCAGTATGTTGGTTGTCTGCTGGCAGAGATAGCGTTTACCACGTAGCATGCACTTTAGTGCCGTTACAATCTCATTGCCTGAACATTCCTTGAGCAGTACACCGATGTTCTGTTCTATTACTGACTGACGAATAAAATCTTCGCTCAGTTCGTGTGAGAAAAGTAGCCACTGGCTCTTTGGGTAGCGACGGGCAATTACCTGTAAATCCTCCACTCCATTGAGATCAAAGAGTGTATAGTCTAATACCACTATGGGAGCTCCATCGGCGTTTTTGGACAGTTTGTCAAGCAGTTCGCGCTTATTGGTAGCTTGGCAGATGGAGGCTCTTACTGTAAGGTGTGACACATAGGACTCCAGTCCTGCACGGGTTATGTCCTGATTATCGGCTAAAATAAATGATTCCATCTGTTGAAACGTAAAAGGTTACACAGGATACTCTTCAAAGGCATATAGCACTGTGGAGAGGTAACGCTCGCCTGTATCGGGTAACAGAGCCACAATAGTTCTTCCTGCATTTTCCTCTAATTTTGCCAATTGCAGGGCTACATGTAATGCTGCCCCTGAGGAGATTCCCACCAACAAACCTTCTTTACGAGCCAGAAGGCGCGAAGCCCGTATGGCATCGTCATCTTTGACAGAGATAATTGCATCTGCCACGTGAGGGTGAAAATTCTTTGGTACGAAGCCAGCTCCGATTCCCTGTATCTTGTGTGCACCGGGATTGCCACCGCTCAGAACAGGAGAATTTTCAGGTTCTACAGCTACTGCTTTGATGGCAGGATTGTAACTCTTCAGCCCTTCAGCCGTACCGCTTAGCGTACCTCCTGTGCCTACTCCTGCCACAAAGATGTCCACCTTACCATCAGTGTCGCGCCATATCTCTTCTGCTGTCGTACGGGTGTGTACGGCAGGGTTTGCTGGATTCTCAAACTGTTGCAGAATTATGCTTCCAGGCGTTTCTTCTTTCAGTTCATTGGCTCGTCGGATAGCTCCTTTCATTCCTTCGCTACCAGGGGTTAGTACAAGGGTTGCACCGAGAGCTTTTAGCAAGTTTTGTCTCTCGACGCTCATCGTTTCAGGCATGGTCAGAATAAGACGATAGCCTTTCACAGAGGCGACCCAAGCCAATCCGATACCTGTATTTCCGCTCGTCGGTTCAATGATGATAGAGTCTGGTTTCAGCAAACCATTTGCTTCGGCATTTTCTATCATGGCTAAAGCTATACGGTCTTTTACGCTGCCACCTGGATTGAAATATTCAATTTTAACGACGAGGCGTGCTTTCAGCCCTTCAGATTTTTCAATGTTCTTTACTTCTAAAAGAGGTGTATTTCCAATGAGGGAAGTCAAGTTCTGATGAATCTTTTCCATAATTAATTTCTTTTATGATTAATCTTTTTCAAAACTACTATCCTTTTAAAGAATGGGCAATACCATAAATGTGGTATTTTTCAAAAGGATATGATTTTAGTCTTGTCTGCAATAAAATAAATTTTATAAAGTTTATACTTTCCGTCATTTCTGTTATTTCCGTGGGGGTTCTAATCAACAGTCTCAAGAGGGAAGATGTAAAGGTACAATATAGCACTATATTTTGCGAAATATAGCATTATACTTTTTAAGATACGCAGATTAGGGGGGGTGGAGAACCAGAACAGTTTAATGTAGAATTCCATATTTTAAAGGCTTGTATAAGTATTTACCCAATTTTACAAACAACTAATCGTCCCACCGCCTATGCATAAGCGATGTCCGCGATCATATATCATGCCGAACTCATGAAGAAGACCGATGCTACGAAACCAGCTCTTCTAATCGATCAACAGCCATATGAAGTGGGAAGAAGGACAGCCTCGGCATCAACAGCTATTTCAGCGGGCATACCCACAGCGGACAAGTATGACTACTCAGCCTATTGGTGGACAATATGTACGAGCAGAGCCATGGTTATCGTAAATGGACCCACTCTCATGTATATGTATCCAGTTTATTGTTCCTTTTAGAGCCTCCTTTCCGTATAGGAATGGATAGTGATATGTTGGTGATGACTATTCTTTGATTTAAACAGATTGTGACTATGAAACAAATGAGAAGAACCACCATTGAGCAAGCGGAAGGGATACGATGAACATGGAGAAGAGAGATTCTCTTAAAAAAAAGTCAGCAATTTCTTTGTTTATTTAAACAAAATAGATACATTTGCCGTTGAAATAAAAAAAGACAATGAGAACTATGATGGTAAATACAAATTGGTGGCGCTCTTACAACTCCAACAGTCGTAAGGGAAGCAAGCCGTATGTATTCATCTACTCATGATATACTTATATAATATAGAAAGGAAACGCAAGAAGGCCTGTCGTACTTACGACAGGTCTTTTTGTTTTGCCCATTATTAACATTTTAATATTATCAATTATGAAAAAGTATCAAGTGAATCAGGAAGGTTATTACGGAGAATTTGGCGGTGCTTACATTCCCGAAGTATTAAAACCGCGTATCAGCGAATTACGCAACACCTATTTGCAAGTACTGGAAGACGAAGGGTTCCAACGTGAGTTTCATCAGTTGCTTCGTGACTATGTAGGTCGTCCTTCCCCTCTCTATTTGGCTCACCGATTGAGTGAAAAGTATGGATGCAAGATTTATCTGAAACGTGAAGACTTGAATCATACCGGAGCACACAAAATCAACAATGCCATCGGTCAAGCCTTGTTGGCCAAACGGATTGGGAAGAAACACATCATCGCCGAAACAGGAGCCGGCCAACATGGAGTAGCAACGGCTACCATCTGTGCACTGATGGATATGAAATGTACCATCTTCATGGGAAAAATGGACATGGAGCGTCAACGAGTGAATGTGGAAAAGATGAAGATGCTGGGAGCTGAGGTTGTTCCTGCCACTTCGGGTTCCATGACTTTGAACGATGCCGTGAACGAAGCCTTACAATATTGGTGTTCTCATGCCGAAGAGGCTTACTATTTGATTGGCTCGGCTGTGGGACCTCATCCTTATCCGGATATGGTAGCCCGGCTTCAGTCCGTCATTAGCGAAGAAATCCATAAACAGCTCATGGAACAGGAAGGACGGGACTATCCCGATTATTTGATGGCATGTGTGGGAGGGGGAAGCAATGCGGCTGGTACCATCTATCATTATTTGGATGATGAACGGGTAAAGATTGTTCTGGCTGAAGGCGGAGGCAAAGGACTTGAAACCAACCAAACGGCAGCTACCATGCTTTTAGGAAAGACTGGTATTTTGCATGGCTCAAAAACATTAATCATTCAGAACGCAAATGGTGAACCGGAAGAAGCCTATTCTATTTCGCCAGGATTAGACTATCCAGGGGTAGGTCCTCTGTATGCTCATCTCACCAAAGAAAAGCGTGCCAACGTCTTTGCTATCAACGATGATGAAGCCATCCGAGCTGCTCGCTTGTTGACGCGATTAGAAGGTATCATTCCTGCTCTTGAAAGTTCACATGCCCTTGGAGCTTTGGAAAAGATGAACTTCCGTCCTACAGATATAATAGTATTAACTGTGTCGGGAAGAGGAGACAAGGACATCGAAACATACCTTACTTACGAAAGGTGAAGAAAAAAATATCATGATGCAAAGACGACAAATACTTGTGTCTTTGCATCATATTCTTATTTGCTTGATATGTTGTAGAAAAACACGTTCGTAAGCCAATCCACTCCACGTATAAGATAGCGGTTGGTTAATGGTTTGTGACTAGTAATTGGATGTTCTGCTCGTAAACTATAACATGGATTTATAAAAACCCAACTTTATAGTTCTCCAAATATACATATGAAATACATGATTTGGCAAATTATATCACATCAAATATACCCTCCTCGTCATTTTTATATAATGGAATTTCCCATGCGATACTCGCTTCCAAGGCTTTCATCAATACACAATCTCTCCACTGCCCAAGCAGAAACGATGCTCTTGGTCATATATCACACCGAATTGTCCGGGAGCTATGCCTTGGATGGAACCATCGGCCTCAATATGCCAGGTTCCGTCATCGCATACAGAAAGTTTACCAGTGAAGTATTTTGGAGTATGCCTTATCTTGAAACTGATTTCCACCGGACCAACCTTGTCATGCCAAGGATTCTCTGTAATAAACCTAAAGTCATGCATACGGAATGAACGGCCATATTGCAAGGGGGTATCGTAGCCGCGGGATACATAGATGATGTTCTGTGCGATGTCTTTTCCCACTACATACCAAGGTCCTCCACCAAGCCTCAATCCTTTGCGTTGACCAATAGTATAAAACCAATATCCTTGATGAATACCTATTCTGCGGTTTGTCTCTTTCTCTATCACATATCCTGGTTTGATGCCCAATAAACGACAAACCAAATCCTTGTAATGGGTCTTCCCCAAAAAACAGATTCCTTGACTGTCACGTCTTCGGGCAGCTAATAGTCGTGCTTTCTCAGCTATATGGCGTACTTCAGATTTCATCAGTCCACCTATCGGGAACATGGTCCGAGAAAGTTGCAGTCCG
>JAGBHI010000034.1 GCA_017935575.1 Bacteroidales bacterium
GATTGACTAATTAGACTAATTGGACTTAGTTAAAACAAAAAATGGTTTGCACATGATGTACAAACCATTTTTATCTAACAACTAACAAATCTGCGAGTAAGCGAGGGCAAAATAAGTTTACTTAAACTTTGCCGAGCGTGAGCAAATTCAACAAGCAAATGCTTGTTAACTACCCGCAGGGTGAAATGTTTAGTCTTTCAATTTTGCTGAGATAAACTCTCTGTTCAAACGTGCAATGTTTGTGATTGATACAGCTTTAGGACACTCTGCCTCGCATGCTCCTGTGTTTGTACAGTTACCAAATCCGAGTTCGTCCATTTTTGCCAACATGGCTTTTGCACGACGCGCTGCTTCCACTTTTCCTTGTGGTAACAATGCCAATTGACTTACTTTTGCTGATACGAACAACATTGCCGATCCGTTCTTACATGCTGCTACACATGCTCCACAACCGATACATGATGCTGCGTCCATTGCCAAATCTGCATCGCGTTTGGGAATGGGTATTGCATTTGCATCTTGCGCTCCTCCTGCGTTGATTGAAACGTATCCGCCTGCTTGGATAATTTTATCGTATGCTGTACGGTCAACCATAAGGTCGCGGATTACAGGAAATCCTGCTGAACGCCATGGTTCAATTGTAATTGTATCGCCATCTTTGAAACGACGCATGTGTAATTGACATGTTGTTATCTCTGAATCGGGTCCGTGTGGGTGTCCGTTGATGTATAGTGAACACATTCCGCAAATTCCTTCGCGACAGTCGTTATCAAATACTACCGGCTCTTTGTCCTCGTTTACGAGTTGTTCGTTAAGGATATCGAGCATTTCAAGGAATGAACTGTCGGTAGAGATGTTGTTTAGTTTGTATGTTTCAAATTTTCCGGGTTCTTTGGGACCTCTTTGACGCCATACTTTTAGTGTTATATTTATTGTCTTGTCCATACCTGATTATTGTTTATAGTTACGTTGTTGTACCTTGATTGCTTCGTATTTTAACTCCTCTTTTAGTAGTGTAGGCTCTGCATCTTCGCCTTCGTACTTCCAGCAGCTTACATACATATATTTGTCGTCTTGACGCATTGCCTCGCCCTCGGGTGTTTGGAACTCTTCGCGGAAGTGTCCTCCACATGACTCGTTGCGGTTTAGTGCGTCCATAGCCATAAGCTCGCCTATTTCAATGAAGTCTGCTACACGAAGTGCTTTCTCCAACTCAGTGTTTAGTGAGTCTGCTGCTCCGGGTATCTTAACATTGCTCCAGAACTCTTTCTTGATTGCTTTTAGTTTTACCAAAGCTGTCTCAAGGCTCTCTTTTGTACGTGCCATTCCTACGAAATCCCACATGATTAATCCTAACTCTTTGTGGATTGAATCTACTGAGCGTTTTCCTTTGATTGACATCAATTTTTCAATGCGTGCTTTTACATCTTTTTCTGCTGCGTCAAACTCGGGTGCATCAGTTTTTATGCGTGGTACTGAGATTTGGTCTGATAGGTAGTTTTGTATTGTATAAGGTAATACAAAGTATCCGTCAGCTAATCCTTGCATCAACGCTGAAGCTCCAAGACGGTTTGCTCCGTGGTCTGAGAAGTTTGCCTCTCCGATTGCAAACAATCCGGGGATTGATGTGCTTAGTTCGTAGTCAACCCAAATTCCACCCATTGTGTAGTGGATTGCGGGATATATCATCATTGGTGTTTCGTATGGATTGTCATCAACGATTTTCTCGTACATTTGGAATAGGTTTCCGTAACGTGCTGCTACTACATCTTTTCCAAGACGTTGTATTGCTGATGAGAAATCAAGATATACTGCCAATCCTGTTGTTCCTACTCCGTAACCTGCGTCGCAACGCTCTTTTGCTGCGCGTGATGCTACGTCGCGAGGTACCAAGTTACCAAATGCGGGATAACGACGCTCCAAATAGTAATCGCGATCCTCTTCTTTGATTTGTGTTGGTTTTAGTTTTCCTGCACGTATTGCCTCTGCATCTTCTTTCTTTTTGGGAGTCCAGATGCGTCCGTCGTTACGTAGTGACTCTGACATCAATGTTAGTTTTGATTGGAACTCTCCGTGTACGGGAATACATGTGGGGTGAATTTGTGCGAATGCAGGGTTTGCAAAGTATGCTCCTTTACGGTAGCATTGCATTGCTGCTGATCCGTTGCTTCCCATTGCATTGGTTGATAGGAAGTATGTGTTTCCGTATCCTCCGGTTGCGATTACTACTGCGTGTGCTCCAAAACGCTCTATCTCTCCTGTTACAAGGTTACGTGCGATGATACCGCGTGCGCGTCCGTCAATAACTACAAGGTCTAACATCTCGTAACGAGTGTATAGTTTTACTGTTCCTTTTGCTACTTGACGGCTTAGTGATGAATATGCACCCAACAATAGTTGTTGTCCTGTTTGTCCTTTTGCGTAGAATGTACGTGATACTTGTGCTCCTCCGAATGAACGGTTATCTAACAAGCCTCCGTATTCACGTGCAAAGGGGACTCCTTGTGCTACACATTGGTCGATGATGTTGTTTGATACCTCTGCCAAACGATATACGTTTGCTTCGCGTGCACGGTAGTCGCCTCCTTTGATTGTATCATAGAACAAACGATATACGCTATCGCCATCGTTTTGATAGTTCTTTGCTGCATTGATACCTCCTTGTGCTGCAATTGAGTGTGCACGACGGGGTGAGTCTTGGATACAGAAGTTTAATACGTTAAAGCCCATCTCGCCAAGTGTTGCGGCTGCTGAGCCTCCTGCAAGTCCTGTTCCTACTACGATTATGTCCAAACGACGTTTGTTGGCAGGATTGACAAGTTTTTGGTGCGCCTTATAGTTGCTCCATTTCTCCGCCAATGGTCCTTCGGGTATTTTTGAATCTATTTTAATTTCTGCCATATCTGTTGTTTTTTAATTGTTTTTATCCTACACAACTGCAATTACTTTGTATGAAAAACCAAATTGCTATGAACGCAAATCCTAAACATACGATTGTTGAGAATACGTTTGAAATGGTTTTCCAACGGTTAAGCCATACAAGGTTGTTCCAACCTATTGTGTGTATTGCACTCCAGAATCCGTGTGTTAAGTGGAACCATATTGCTGCAAACCATACTAAGTATAGTACCAAGTACACAGGATTGCCAAATACTTGTTGGATATAGTACACTCCGTTTGTTACCAAGCTGGTATCAACGTCCATTCCTGCCATGTGTTGCAACTCTACTAATTGCATTTTTGCCCAGAATTGCCATGCATGTAGTGCTAATCCTAATACTACAATGATTCCTAGCACCAACATATTTTGTGATGCCCACTCTACGCCTTTAGGGCGTGCTGTTACAGCGTAACGATCGTTTCCGCGTGCTTTACGGTTTTGCAAGGTTAGGATAAATGCATACACAATGTGTACCAAAAATCCCGCTACCAATACAAGTGTTCCTACTAACGCATACCAATTTGCTCCCAAGAACTCGCATATAGTGTTATACGCTTCTGCGCTGAACACTGCCGCAAAGTTCATTGCCAAGTGGAATGTTAGGAACAACACGAGAAAAAGTCCTGAGATACTCATTATCAACTTTCTCCCGATAGATGAATCTTTTAACCACATAGAAATTTTGATTTAGTTAATATAATGTTTAGTTTAAAAATTATTATTATCTACGCTATATTTACCTATTTTATGGGCATATTACGTTTGATTATGCAAAAGTAATGTATTTAATTGAGAGTTTACAAACTTTATTTAAAGTTTTTTTTGGCTCTTTTTACTCTTATTAGTGCAAAATGTTTTATTTTTGTGCCTGCGATTGATTTTATATGTTTGAATTATGGCATATTAATCATTTGTTTTCAATTTTATTTATACCTCTTTTTGAGGAGTTTTTTTTGAATTTTTGAATTATGAAAGTTGCTATTGTTGGAGCAAGTGGTGCTGTAGGTCAAGAGTTCCTTCGCGTTCTTGCTGACAGAAATTTCCCTATTGATGAATTAGTTTTGTTCGGTTCTGCTCGCAGTGCCGGCAATAAATATGTTTTTAACGGTAAAGAGTGTGTTGTTAAGGAGTTGCAACACAATGACGATTTTAAAGGTATTGACATTGTGTTTACTTCGGCAGGTGCAGGCATCTCTAAAGAGTTTGAGAAAACCATTACCAAACATGGTGCGGTGATGATCGACAACTCAAGTGCTTTCCGTATGGACGAAGATGTTCCTTTGGTTGTTCCCGAAGTGAATGGTGCTGATGCACTAAACCGTCCAAGAAATGTTATTGCAAACCCCAACTGTACCACTATTCAAATGGTGGTGGCTTTAAAGGCTATTGAGGATCTTTCGCATATTAAACGTGTGAGAGTTGCCACTTACCAGGCTGCAAGTGGAGCAGGTGCTGCCGCTATGGCTGAACTTGAAGAGCAATATGCTCAGTTGGTTCGAGGAGAAGAGCCTACCGTTAATAAGTTCTACTATCAACTTGCTTATAATGTTATTCCTCAAGTTGATGTTTATACCGACAACCTTTATACTAAAGAGGAGATGAAGATGTTTAACGAGACTCGCAAAATTATGCACTCTGATGTTAAAACAAGTGCAATGTGTGTGAGAGTTCCTGTTATGCGCGCTCACTCTGAGAGTATTTGGGTTGAAACTGAACGTCCTATTTCTGTTGAAGAGGCTCGCACAGCCTTTGAGAATGCCGAGGGCGTAATTGTTATGGACAATCTTAACGAAAAGATATACCCCATGCCTTTGGATATGGCAGGTAAAGACGCCGTTTATGTTGGCCGTATAAGAAAAGACTTGGCTGATGAGAATGGCTTGACTTTCTGGACCGTAAGCGACCAGATTAGAAAAGGTGCGGCTCTGAACGCTGTTCAAATTGCTGAGTACCTTATTAAAAGTAATGCAGTTTAGCATTGTTTTTAAGTTGTTAGTTATTGGCTAACGCCACCCTACGGGTAGTTGTTAGTTTTTAGAACTAGGGTAGATGTTTTTTATTAGACTAATTAGACTAATTGGACTAATGGTTAAATAAGATTTTAAAATAAATAGGGTAACTAAGGGAACGAGGTTATCCTATCTGTTTGTTTTTATAGTAAATAATAGTACTATTATGGTGCAGTTTCCTGACAAAATTAGGGAGGTTTTTGAGGCGTGCGATGGACGTATTGACTATCGCGATGAGGTGTACTGCAAGCCTGTGATTGGTGTTAGTGCTAATAGGGCTGAGGGTACTTCGCGTGTGGCTGATGCCTATATTAACTCGGTTATTAAGGCCGGGTGTGTGCCTCTTATTATTCCTGGTTTTGCTGATTTAGAGTTACTTTCGCAGATTTGTGATTTATGCGATGGTATTTTACTTACCGGCGGTGGGGATATTTCGCCCGATTTACTTGGCGAAGTGGCTCTTCCTGAGGTGGGTACTCCTAATGAGGAACGCGACCGTCAAGAGATTGCTTTGTGCTACATTGCTATGCAACGTCAAATTCCTCTGTTGGGTATTTGCAGGGGTATGCAGGTTATTAATGTGGCGTGTGGCGGTAAAAACTATCAGGATATTGCTAAACAGCACTACTCTACTCCTATTACTCACTCGCAAAGTGAGGCGAGAAATGTTGCTACTCATAGGGTGGAGATTGTAGATAACTCGCTTCTTAAGAGTATTTTTGAGTGCGATAGTTTGATGACTAACTCTTTTCATCATCAGGCTGTTAAGGAGGTTGCTCCCGATTTTATTGTTAATGCTCGCTCGGAAGATGGGGTTATTGAGGGTATTGAGAAACCTTTTTATCCTGTTTTGGGCGTTCAATGGCACCCTGAGCCTATGGCTGCTGAGGACTTAGATAGGCAGTTACTCGTTTTTTACTGGCTCTTTAACGAAGCTCAAATTTATAGACGTGCAAAAGGGTTTCATAAGTGGGCATTGTCGTTAGACTCGCATTGTGATACTCCTATGTTTTTTAACGAAGGGGTAAATATTGCCGACAATGATTTAAGGGTACAGACGAATATCCCCAGAATGATTGAGGGAGGTTTAGACGCTTCGTGTATGGTGGCTTATATTAAGCAGGAGGAGCGTTCTGCTGAGGGTTTGAAGTGTGCCACTGATAAGTGTAAGGGTATTATTGATAAACTTTTACGCCAAATTGGGGAGGCTTATCACGCTGTTCAGGTGCGTAACAGAAAGGAATTGCTTTATGCTAAAGATTTGGGCAAGAAGGGCATTTTTGTTGGTATTGAGAATGGTTATGGTATTGGTAAGGATATCTCTCTTTTAAAATATTATAAAGAGAAGGGCATTATATATTTGACGCTTTGCCATAATGGGGATAATGATATTTGTGATTCGGCTAAAGGTAATGGCGAACATAATGGCGTAAGCGACTTTGGCAAGGAGGTTATTGCCGAGTTGAACAGGCTGGGAATTATGGTTGATTTGTCGCATGCTAATGAGAAGTCGTTCTACGATGCTTTGGAGTTGAGTAAGGCTCCTATTATTGCCTCGCACTCTTCGTGCAGGGCTATTTGTAACCACCCTCGTAACCTTACTGACGACCAGATTGTTGCGTTAGCGAAGAAGGGCGGTGTGATGCAGATATGTATTTATGACCACTTTTTAAATGATGATGGTATTGCTTCGGTTAAAACTATTGCCGACCATATTGACCACGTTGTTAAATTGGTGGGTATGAATCATGTGGGTATTGGTACTGACTTTGATGGTGGTGGTGGTGTTCCCGGTTGTAATGCGACTAACGAGATTATTAATTTGACTTGCGAACTTATTCGCCGTGGTTATAGTGATTTTGACCTTAAAAAGATTTGGGGTGAGAACTTCTTGCGTGTTTTAGATGAGGTTGAAAAGATTGCTGAGTAATTTTATGAGAGAGAGATTTTTTATTATTTCTATTTTTTCAGTACTGTTTTTTTGCGGTTGCAAAGAGAGGCCTGCCAAAGCTGCCGAAAGGGTTGAAAGAGTAAGGATTGAAGCCCCTAAATTTGTAGCCGATAGTGCTTATAGATACACCGAAGAGCAATTGGCTTTTGGTTATAGAATACCAAATACTGAAGCTCATCGCAAAACTGCTATTTTTTTGGCAGAAGAGCTTAAAAGACATGGTGCTGATACCATAATACAACGAGGCAAAGTAACGGCATATAACGGAGAGAGTCTTAATATTTTTAATGTGATTGGTTCTTTTGCTCCTGAAAAACAACGTAGGGTTTTACTTTTTGCTCATTGGGACAGCAGACCTTATGCCGACTATGATCCCGACAAGGCTAATCACCGCAAACCTATTGACGGAGCTGACGACGGAGCTGCATCAGTTGGTATCCTATTAGAGATTGCACGTCTTATTGGAGCGCAACCTTCAAACGTTGGTGTTGATATTATACTCTTTGATGCCGAAGATTATGGCAAACCTTATTTTTTTGAGGGTAATAGTGTAGTTGATGACGATTGGGCTTTAGGCTCGCAATATTGGGCAAAACACCCGCATATACCGGGCTACAGAGCTGATTTTGGTATTTTGCTTGATATGGTTAGCGGTGCAGGCAGTGTGTTCCCTCAAGAGCAGGTGTCGATGCACTTTGCCCCTCATATTGTTAAAAAGGTATGGAACGAAGCTCACAAATTGGGTTATGGTAGCTATTTCCCGAAAAATAGTGGAGGTGCGGTTACTGATGACCACCTATATATAAATATGTATGGTATCCCATGCGTGGATATTATTGCTTATTATCCAAATTCGGAGACAGGATTTCCGCCTTATTGGCATACATTAAAAGATGATATGCGTAATATTGATAAAAATACGATGAGCGCAGTTGGACAAACTGTCTTGTCGGTTATATATAATGAATGATATGAAAAGTATTAATGATATTCAGAATGAGATTATTGAGGAGTTTGCAGGGTTTGATGACTGGATGGATAAATACTCCTTGATAATGGATATGGCTGCAAGCCTTGAGCCTTTGGCTGATGAGTATAAAAACGACTCAAATTTAATTGAGGGGTGCCAAAGCAGGGTTTGGTTGCAAGCCGACTATGTTGATGGTAATATTATTTTTAAAGGTGATAGCGATGCTCTTATTGTTAAGGGTATTGTTGCCATGCTGATAAATACATTGTCAGGTCATACACCTAAAGAGATATTAGAGAGCGAACTCTATTTTATTGAGGAGATTGGCTTGAAAGAAAATCTTTCACCAACCCGTTCAAATGGTTTAGCTTCAATGGTTAAACAGATGAAACTCTACGCATTGGCTTTTGAAACTAAAAACAATAAATAATATATTATTAACTTAAAACTCAAAAAACTATGTTTAACAATCAACCCAAAGGGCTTTTTGCCCTTGCTCTTGCTAACACCGGTGAGCGTTTTGGATACTACACCATGTTGGCAGTATTTGCTCTGTTTCTGCGTGAGAACTTTGGTTTAGATGCAGGTGTGGCAGGTGCTATTTATAGTACTTTCTTAGGTCTGGTATATTTTATGCCTCTTATTGGTGGTATCATGGCCGATAAATTCGGTTTTGGTAAAATGGTTACCATCGGTATTATGATTATGTTCCTTGGCTACCTATTGCTTTCGTTCCCTCTTGGTGGCGATACTGTTGCAATGGTGGTAATGTTAGGCGCCCTTATCTTTATCAGCCTTGGTACCGGTTTATTTAAAGGTAACCTACAAGTTATGGTTGGTAACCTTTATGACGATCCTAAATATGCCGATAAACGTGATGCAGCTTTCTCAATCTTCTATATGGCTATCAACATTGGTGCTTTGTTTGTTCCTACTGCTGCAGTTGAGATTAAAGAGTGGGCTGAAACTACTCTTGGCTACTCATCAAATGATGCTTACCACTTCTCTTTTGCTGTGGCTTGTGCTTCGTTGGTATTATCAATAGCCATTTACTATATATTCCGCCCGACTTTCCGTCATGTTGAAGGTGGTGTTAGAAAAGCAGGCGACACAAAAGTTGAGGACAACCTTACTCCTCAAGAGACTAAAGCTCGTGTTGTTGCTCTTTGCTTGGTGTTTGCCGTTGTTATCTTCTTCTGGATGGCTTTCCACCAAAACGGTTTGGCTCTTACATACTTTGCTAATGAGTTTAATGTGAAGAGCGCTGAAGGTCCTCAAAGCATGTTGTTTGATGTGTGGAACTTGGTTGCTATTATTATCGGCGTTTATGCTGCATTCTCATTCTTCCAAAGTGCTACAACTAAAGGTAAATCTATATCTGGCGTTATTTTTGCCGCAGTTTTGGCTTTCTTAGGTTACAGATATATTGGAGCAGAGAATGCTTCTATAGGTATTAGTGCTCCTATTTTCCAACAATTTAACCCATTCTACGTGGTTGCTTTGACTCCTGTTTCTTTGGCTATATTTGGTTCTCTTGCCAAGAAGAAAAAAGAGCCTTCTGCTCCTCGTAAGATTGCCTATGGTATGTTAGTTGCTGCAGCAGGTTTCGCGGTTATTGCAATTGGTTCATTTGGATTGCCTACTCCTGATGCTCAAGCTGCTGCTGTTGCTGCCGGAGAAGAGCCTGTATTGGTATCGTCAAATTGGTTGATTTCAACTTATCTTGTGCTTACTTTTGCAGAGTTGTTGTTATCTCCTATGGGTATATCATTTGTGTCTAAGGTTGCTCCTCCAAAACTAAAAGGAATGATGATGGGTGGTTGGTTTGTTTCAACTGCTTTGGGTAACATGCTTGTTGCTGTTGGTGGATTCCTTTGGGGTGGTCTTCCATTGTGGTTGGTTTGGAGCGTATTCATTGTCCTTTGCTTGATTTCAGCATTGTTTAAGTTTGCAATGATGAAACGCTTAGAGAGCGCTACTAAGTAAGTTGTTAGTTGTCAACTTTGTTGCCCCTGCAGGGTAGTTGTTAGTTAACTAAGATAACTAAGATTACTAAGATAATTAGACAACTAAGGCTTTAATTATATAAAAAGGAATGAGGAATGTAAATTTCTCATTCCTTTTTATAAACCATTTAAGAATATAATTATAAGAACTTATTTATAATAAGGGATAAACTGTTTCATAAATAATATCTATCACGCATAAAAAATAAGAGATTGCCCAATGGACAATCTCTTATTTTTTGCTAATTAGATGCGTAAATTATTTTACTTTCTCAGCAAGCTCAGCACCAGCTTTGAATTTAACAACTTTCTTAGCAGCGATAGTGATTTTCTCTTTAGTTGCAGGGTTGATACCTGTTCTCTCACCTTTCTCATTGATTGAGAATGTTCCGAAACCTACCAATGCAACTTTGTCACCTGCTACCAATGCATCTGATACTGCACCTGTGAATGCCTCTAATGCTTTTTTAGCATCTGCTTTTGACAAGCCTGCTTTCTCAGCAATAGCATTAATTAATTCTGATTTGTTCATAAAGCTTTATTTTTAATAATTATTTATACGTTGGAGATATTAACTCCTTTAACTACTGCAAATATAGATATATAAAATTAATTAGCAATGATTTAGACTCTTTTTTTTAAAAAAATTTTA